>DASQJI010000308.1:0-13593 GCA_035631175.1 Parafilimonas sp. | reverse complement strand
CACAGATTTCTACCCTGCAAACGGAGAAAATTTCTACCGCATCAAGTCGATTTCAAAAGATGGCGTGGTAAAATATACAAGTGTTGTAAAAGTAAATTTTGTAAGCGCCTCATCGTCGATCGTTCTTTCTCCAAACCCGGTGAAAGAAATTTTGCATATCGATGGAATGTCAACTGTGTCAAAAACAATTTTAGTTAGTGATGTAAAGGGAAAACTGTTGCAACAGGTAATAACATCAAACAACAGCTATTCATTCAATACAAAAAACCTTGCTGTCGGAGTCTATTTTGTAAGGATCAATGACGGCGATCATACAAGCACGTTGAAGTTTATTAAAGAATGAGAACGCACTCAGACGCTGTCGCGTCAGACCGATATCGTAAATTATTTGTTTATCAACCACAAATAAATACTATGACAATTCTTACTCTGTTTTTAGTTGCGTGCATGTCGTTAACCGGCACTATTTGTTTTTCGCAGCCCGGCACCCTCGATTCTACTTTTGGAGACGATGGCAAAGTGACAACAGCCATTCATGACGGAGCGTCTGCCTTGTCAGTAGCGATACAAGGCGACGGAAAGATCGTTTTGGGAGGTGACAGTTATGAATCACCATTCATATATTATTTTGCCCTAACTCGCTATCAAACGAACGGCTCGCTGGACAGCAGTTTCGGAGTTAATGGGATCGTTTCTACTGATCTTCAACCGGAGGAGGAGCAAGGGGTGTCGGTGGCTATCCAAACGGATGGCAAGATCGTTCTGGCGGGTACTTCCTTTAGTTTCGAGAAGGATTTTGAAGTCATCAGATATTATGCCGATGGACAGTTAGACACCTCTTTTGGAAATAAGGGCTACGTAACCACTACTTTCGAATCAGAGAACAACCTTGAGGCCATGTTAATACAACCCGACGGAAAGATCCTGGCAACGGGTTATGCCTTTAACAACGTGAACTACGATATTGTTTTAGCGCGATATAATACCGATGGCACCCCTGACCAGTCGTTTGGTGACAACGGAAAAATTATAACAGATTTCGGCGCTTTCGAAAAGGCAATGTCCCTAGGCGTGCAGGCTGATGGAAAAATTATTGTAGCCGGGTTTTATGGCTTGTCGTTCGATGACCTCACACGGGATCACGATTTCTTGCTGGTGCGTTATAAGCCAAATGGCGAAATAGATACAAGCTTTGGATCAAATGGTAAAGTCCTTGCCGACCTCGGAGCGGATGACTTTGCGTATGGACTAGCTATGCAGGCCGATGGCAAGATTATAGCTGCAGGCAAATCGGGGCGCCATAATTTTGCAGATTTTGCATTAGCGAGGTATAATGACGACGGAAGTCCGGATCTGAGTTTTGGTGTTCATGGAAACGTTCTGACTGATTTTGATGCAACAAACGACGCCGTCCGTTCAATAAAATTCCAAGGCGACGGAAAAATAGTCGCGGCAGGTTTTGCTGATTATAAATATGATCATCCGCGCCACAGGAATTTCGCCATTGCCCGTTATGACCCGGACGGAAAAATCGATAGTGGATTTGGAACTCATGGCATGGTAATGACGGATTTTGGGAGCACTGCAAATGACGCCTACTCGCTCGCAATCCAGAGTGACGGAAAAATTGTTGCAGCCGGTGTCTCAGACGGCGGACTTTTTGCTGTAGCAAGATATAATAATGATGGAGTTCTCGCGGTAAGCATCATAAATGTAAAAGCCTATTCCTTTGGCGGCAGAGTGCAAATCGATTGGACAGCTTTAAACGAATCGAACATCTCTCAATACCGCGTCGAACGCTCAGTTGATGGCAAAAATTTTATTAGTCTTGGAAATGTAAACGCACTGGGTAACGGACAGGCAAAAATCGATTACACCTTTACAGATTTCTCACCAGCAATCGGTGATAATTTCTATCGTATCGAATCTCTTTCAAAAGATGGAGCGACAAATTACACCAACACAGTAAAAGTAAATTTTGCAGGCAATGCATCTTCAATGGTTCTTTCACCGAATCCTGCAAGGAATATTTTGCGTATTGACGGCCTGTCATCTTCCACAAAAACAATTTCCGTTCTTGATGCAACCGGGAAATTGTTACAGCAAATAACAACATCAAACGACAATTACGTATTCAATATAAAACAACTTGCAGCGGGACTATATTTTATTAGAATTGAGGGTGGTGGCGAAACTTCAACAATGAGATTTCTGAAAGAGTAAGCATATGGATGCTTCAAAGCTTCAGCCAGTTAGTCTCCAAAACGTTTTTACTGTTCCAATTTTTTCTCAACCAAAAACAAACATCATGCTCAAGTCAGCTTGCCTTCTTACAACGCTTGTGCTGTTATTAAACACAATTACTTTTTCACAAGCCGGTACGCTCGATTCAACGTTCAGTAAAGATGGAGTAGTGGAAGAACAATACGCAGGCGGCCAAAAATGGCAAGAGAGTTCGAAAGCTCATTCGGTCGCGATACAGGCCGACGCTAGGATCGTGGTTGCAGGTGACCGCTGGAACGGGACGGAATATGATATTGGCCTGGCGCGTTACCAGCCAGCTGGGATTCGCGACACTTCTTTTGGACTAAGCGGTCAAACAGTTACAGATCTCGGTAATAGCGATGAGGCGGCGAATGCAGTCGCCATACAATCAGATGGCAAAATCGTGGTGGCCGGTTATCGGTACGACAAAAAAAACGACCGCACAGATTTTCTTGTGGTCCGATATAACGAGGATGGAAAGCGCGATGGAAGGTTCGGTGAAAATGGAGTAGCGACCACCACTTTTGGCCTTGACAATAGTGCAGCAAATGCTATTGCTATGCAGTCGAATGGGAAGATCGTTGTGGCGGGTTCTGCCTTTATTGGCGCCGGAAATAATAATTATTTTGCCTTAGCCCGATACAAGCAGGATGGAACACCTGACAGCAGCTTTGGTTCGGACGGTAAAGTGACCACAGATTTTGGAGTCGATGCCGTGGCATGTTCTGTTGCGATAGAGCTTGATGGGAAGATTGTTGTGGCAGGTTATTCGGGCGGATTCCAGCCGAACGATTTTACAATGACGCGGTATAAATCAAACGGAACGCTGGATAGCTCTTTTGGCGCAAACGGCAAAGTGTTTACTGATTTCGGAGGACCTGAGCAGGGCCGATCACTTGCGATACAGGCCGACGGAAAAATTCTTTTGGCAGGCAACGCCATTAATGACTTCGGTTTGGCGCGGTACAAGCCGAACGGTAGCCTTGACAGCGCCTTTGGCATCAACGGGAAAGTAGTCACAGATCTGGGAAACGATTGGTCTGAAGAGGCTTCCTCAGTTGCATTACAGGCAGACGGAAAAATTGTGGTTGCCGGTACCTCTTATTCCAAATTTGCTGTGGTGCGATACCTGCGTAATGGCCAGCTCGATAATTCTTTTGGCAGAAAAGGTAAGGTGCTAACTGACGTCGGACACGGCGGCGCTGCGTGTCAATCACTGGCACTGCAGCCTGACGGAAAAATAGTAACAGCCGGATATAAAGGGTATAAATATGCGATTATTAGGTATGACGGTGATCCGCCGCTTGTTTCAAAAGCTGATAGCAAAGATGCGTTCTATCTTCCGGCCATTCAGCTTTCTCCGAATCCGGTCAAAGATATTTTGCGTGTAGAACGTTTGTCATCTTCCACAAAAACAATTTCGGTTTTTGATGTAAAAGGAAATTTGGTGCAGCGGATAATAACATCAAACGACAATTATACATTCAACACAAAACAATTTTCCGCAGGGATCTATTTTGTAAAAGTTGTTGAAGCAGATAAAGCAATTACACTCAAGTTTGTTAAGCAATAACATTGAGTCATGTCCCGGTGAACTTATGGACCGTTGAATTTGAGATCCCGCTAGCTTGTGACTTCCTAAGCCTCACTTGAGAGGGCCCGATTATTTTACTTAGATCCGTTTCCCCGGCGTCACCGATATATCCTCTAACATTGGGATAATATTTGCAGGAAATGTAGAGCGGATTCCTCTTGCTGTAGCGACCGGCTTATTGCTATGAAGCCACTTTTTGATAGGCCGGACATTAAAAATTTAGAGAAATAAAGCTGCAATTGTATGAACAGATGACTAGAAACTATGCCAATACATGCTTTTGAAATCGGAATACTCAGGAAAAAACCAGAAAAAACTAAGATGACCTTTCCCCAAATTGAGGGATTTTCTTTACAATTTTTATAACCGTTTTGCGACCGATCATTTAAAAAAAACTTCATGAAAAGAAAAATCAAGAATCCCGTGCCTGTAAACTTACACGATGAAGTGATCTCTGTTAAGCAAGATTCACCAAAACCGACAAACGGAAAATCAAAGACCAAAATTCACCCTACCAATTTGCAGTTTTCTGACGAACTCGACATGGCCGAATTGCTGAAAGTTTTATCGGCAGTAAAGAATGGCGATTTCAGCGCACGCATGGCGGTGGACAGGATCGGCGTCAGTGGCAAGATATGCGACACGTTGAACGAAATAATTTCTCTCAATGAAACATTTGTCCTGGAACTAACGCTTGCCAGGAATACGATCGGTAAACAGGGGCACTTGAATCACAGGGTGGAACTGCCAAGAACCGCACGGGGATCCTGGCACACGAGCGTGGATGCCATCAATAGCCTTATATCTGACCTGGTTCATCCGACTATCGAAATAGCGCACGTGATCAGCTCCGTCGCAAAAGGAAATCTTTCACAGGAAATGCCGCTGCGTATTGGCGACCATTTGTTGCTCGGTGAATTCGCGAAGATCGCCACCGAAGTAAATGACATGGTGAAGCAATTAAATCTGTTCTCGATGGAAGTAACGCGCGTTGCGCGTGAAGTGGGTTCTGAAGGTAAACTTGGTGGACAAGCAAAAGTGAAAGGCGTCGCGGGTGTATGGAAAGACCTTACTGATTCCGTAAACCAGATGGCAGGCAATCTTACGGCGCAGGTGCGCAATATTGCGGAAGTAACAACGGCCGTTGCAAAAGGAGACCTATCTAAGAAGATCACCGTGGATGTGCAGGGTGAAATCCTTGAATTGAAAAACACCATCAACACGATGGTGGACCAGTTAAATTCATTCTCTTCAGAAGTAACGCGTGTGGCCAGGGAAGTGGGAACAGATGGAAAACTTGGCGGGCAGGCAGAAGTACAGGGCGTTGCCGGAACCTGGAAAGATCTCACCGACTCGGTGAATCAAATGGCATCGAACCTCACAGGCCAGGTGCGCAATATCGCACAAGTAACAACAGCGGTTGCTTTGGGAGACCTTTCGCGCAAGATCACCGTAGACGTTAAAGGAGAGATCCTTGAATTGAAAAATACCATCAACACGATGGTGGACCAGCTGAACTCTTTCTCGGCAGAAGTAACCCGTGTGGCACGTGAAGTGGGTTCGGAGGGAAAGCTTGGTGGACAGGCAACAGTAAAAGGAGTCGGCGGCGTATGGAAAGATCTTACTGAATCTGTGAATCAAATGGCGTCAAACCTTACGGCGCAAGTGAGAAATATTGCTGAAGTAACTACAGCGGTTGCAAAAGGTGATCTCTCGAAAAAGATCACCGTAGATGTGCAGGGTGAGATCCTTGAATTGAAAAACACCATCAACACAATGGTGGACCAGCTTAATTCATTTGCGTCTGAAGTAACACGCGTGGCACTTGAAGTTGGAACTGAAGGGAAGCTTGGCGGACAAGCAAGAGTGCAGGATGTGGGCGGCACATGGAAAGACCTTACAGAATCTGTAAATCAGATGGCGTCAAATCTTACGGCGCAGGTACGAAACATCGCTGCAGTAACAACGGCAGTTGCTAACGGCGACCTTTCTAAAAAGATCACAGTAAATGTCGAAGGAGAAATTCTCGAATTGAAGAACACTATCAATACCATGGTGGATCAGCTAAACTCATTTGCATCTGAAGTAACACGTGTGGCACTTGAAGTGGGTACGCAGGGTAAGCTCGGTGGACAGGCGAAGGTGCAAGGCGTGGGTGGTACATGGAAAGATCTAACTGATTCAGTAAACCAGATGGGATCTAATCTTACCGCGCAGGTGAGAAACATTGCTGAAGTAACAACGGCCGTTGCTAAAGGGGATTTGTCGCGCAAGATCACAGTGGATGTGAAGGGCGAAATTCTCGAACTGAAGAATACGATCAACACCATGGTGGACCAATTGAATTCGTTTGGTTCGGAAGTGTTCCGTGTGGCCCGTGAAGTAGGTTCTGAAGGACAGCTTGGCGGGCAGGCTGACGTGCCTGGTGTGGAAGGGCTTTGGAAAGATTTGACTGATTCCGTAAATAAAATGGCATCGAACCTTACGTCGCAGGTACGAAACATTGCAGAAGTTACGACGGCGGTTGCAAACGGAGACCTTTCACGCAAAATTGAAGTGGATGTAAAAGGAGAGATCCTCGAATTAAAAAATACGATCAACACGATGGTGGAGCAACTTCGTGCATTTGCGTCCGAAGTAACACGTGTGGCGCGTGAAGTGGGAACTGAAGGAAAATTGGGAGGTCAGGCAAATGTGCCTGGTGTTGCGGGAACCTGGAAAGACCTTACTGATTCGGTGAATCAAATGGCGGGCAATCTAACAGCACAGGTAAGAAATATCGCTGACGTCGCGATCGCTGTTGCGAACGGCGACATGTCGCGAAAAATTACTGTGGATGTGCGTGGTGAAATTTTGCAGTTGAAAGAAACACTGAACACGATGGTGGACCAGTTGCGTGCGTTTGCGTCTGAAGTAACGCGTGTTGCACGTGAAGTTGGTACGGATGGTAAACTTGGTGGACAAGCATTCGTGCCGGGTGTTGCAGGAACATGGAAAGACCTTACTGATTCCGTGAACCAAATGACAGGTAACCTCACATCGCAAGTAAGAAATATTGCTGAAGTAACGAAAGCGGTGCAATCGGGCGACTTGACAAAAAAAGTGACCATCGATGTAAAGGGAGAGATCTTCGATTTGAAGAACACGATCAACACGATGGTTGACCAGTTGAACTCATTTGCGTTTGAAGTAACACGTGTTGCCCGAGAAGTGGGCACTGAAGGAAAACTCGGAGGGCAGGCGGAAGTACAAGGTGTTGCGGGAACGTGGAAAGACCTTACCGATTCGGTGAACATGATGGCATCGAACCTAACCAACCAGGTAAGAGGTATTGCAAAAGTTGTGACCGCGGTGGCGATTGGAAATCTGAAACAAAAACTCTCGATCGTGTCGCGCGGTGAAGTGGCGCAGTTGATTGACACGATCAATGAAATGATCGATACGCTTGCAGTGTTTGCTGACCAGGTAACCACGGTTGCACGCGAAGTAGGCGTTGAAGGACGGTTAGGCGGACAAGCAAGCGTTCCGGGCGCGTCGGGTATATGGAAGAATCTAACGGAGAACGTAAACCAGCTCGCAGAAAATCTAACAACACAGGTGCGCGCGATCTCCGAAGTGGCTTCTTCTGTAACAAAGGGAGATCTTACTCAAATGATACGCGTGGAGGCAAAAGGTGAAGTGGAAGAATTGAAAGACACGATCAACCAGATGATCATCAACCTTAAGCAGACAACACTCAGAAACCAGGAACAGGACTGGCTGAAATCAAACCTTGCAAAATTCACCCAAATGTTGCAGGGACAAAAGGACCTGAATACAGTAACACGGCGTATCCTTTCAGAACTTGCCCAGGTCGTGAATGCGCAAAAGGGGATGTTCTACATACTGGAACAGGAAGAAAATTTTCAAAATCAAAAGCTAAAACTCTTTGCTGCTTACGCTTACGGCGAAGAAGTGCATATGTCAAAAGAATTTCGCCTCGGCGAAGGATTGGTGGGCCAGTGTGCTGCTAATAAAGAAAGAATATTATTGACAAACGTTCCAAGGGATTATATAAAAATTGCTTCCGGCCTGGGCGAAGCATCACCGGTTAACCTGATCGTTTTGCCGGTATTGTTTGAAACCGAAATAAAGGCCGTTATTGAACTCGCCTCGTTCGATTCTTTCAGCCAAACACACCTTGACTTCTTGAGCCAGTTGACCGAAAGTATCGGTATCGTGTTAAACACTATCGAAGCGAATTCGAGGACTGAAGATCTGTTGCAACAATCGCAATCACTCGCTGACGAATTAAGAAGAACAAACGAAGAGTTGCAGGATAAAGCTCACCTGTTGGTTAAACAAAAAGAAGAAGTGGAAGCGAAGAACAAAGAAGTGGAAGAAGCGAGAAGGTCGCTTGAAGAAAAAGCAGAACAGTTACAGTTGACGTCAAAATACAAGTCGGAATTTTTGGCCAATATGTCGCATGAGTTGAGAACGCCGTTGAACTCGTTGCTGATATTAGCGCAGCAATTGTATGAAAATCACGAAGGCAATCTGAATGAAAAGCAGATCAGCTACGCAAAAACCATTCATAGTTGCGGAGACGATTTGATCCAACTCATCAACGATATCCTTGACCTGTCAAAGATCGAGTCAGGTTATATCTCGACAGATTTTGTTAAGGTGCGCTTCAGAGAAGTTACATCATTCGTTGAAACAACATTCAAGCACGTGTCTGAAAATAAGAATCTGCGTTTCAGTATAGAGGTGGATGAAAAATTGCCTGACAGCCTTGAAACAGATGCGCAACGTTTGAACCAGATCTTAAAAAATCTTCTTTCGAATGCATTTAAGTTCACCGACAAGGGAGAAGTTAAACTGCGGATATATGAATCTGACCGTAACTGGAAACAGCATAATCAAAACCTGGAGAATGCACAAAGGGTTGTGGCTTTTGAAATAAAAGATACAGGTATCGGCATTTCAAAGGATAAACAGAATATTATTTTCGAAGCATTCCAGCAGGCGGAGGGTTCAACAAGCCGCAAATATGGAGGTACCGGCCTTGGGTTGTCTATCAGCCGCGGGCTGGCAGATTTGTTGGGCGGGTCTATTGAATTGAATAGTGAAGCTGGTCTGGGAAGCACTTTCACCTTATTCCTGCCGGTTGATTACAACCCGGTTATTACAAGAAAGGAAAAGCAAACTACACTGAAGGCAAGTGAGTATAAACTCGCGGAAGGCGATGCGGCTGTAGTGGGTTCTGTTCCGACGGTGAAAGTAAATGACACTAAGGACCTGGATGTGCTGAATGAGATCATCAACGAAACGGGTGATGACAGGAACAATATAATCAGCAGCGACAAGGTGATGCTCGTTGTTGAAGACGATCTCCGGTTTGCGAAGATCATGATAGAAAAGGCGCATGCCCTAAACTTGAAAGTTGTGGTGGCAACGAATTTTGCTGACGTGTTCGATCTCACAAATAAATATGATCCAATAGCTGTAACGCTTGATATCAAACTGCCCGATGCAAGCGGATGGCGCATTTTGGACCTGTTTAAAAACGATCTGAACTTCCGCCATATACCAATCCACCTCATATCCGGCGAAGAGAACAGGCTGCTGGCTATGCATCGCGGAGCAAGAAGCTTTCATTTGAAGCCATTAAAAACAGAAGATCTGAACCTGCTCTTTGCAGACATTGTAGAATACAACGAACGAAGGCCGAAGAAACTGCTCATCGTCGAAAATAATGAGCTGGATTCATCAAGAATAGTGAAAGTGCTCGAGAATGAAAAGCTGATAGACATCGAGATCACAGAAAGTGGTTTAACAGCGCTGGGGCTGATCAGGGAAAACGAGTACGACTGCATAATAGTCGATTATATGCTGCCGGATATTGGCGGTCTCGAGTTCCTTACCGATATCAATCTCGCCAAGAAAATGCATATGACTCCCGTACTGATCTATTCAGCAAAAGATTTTTCGCCAAAAGAAAAAACCCAGCTGAAGCAGTATTCAAACCGCATTCTGCTAAAGGACGTGAATTCGTTGGATGTGTTGCTGGAAGAAACGATCATGTTGCTGCACATTGATTATAAGGAATTGTTACCAGCAAAAAGAAAGCTGATAGAAAATCTTCGTTCAAAGAAAGACGTCCTGACAAATAAAAAAGTTTTGGTGGTGGACGACGACGTGCGCAACCTCTTCGCATTGACGACCGCTTTTGAAAAGTATAACATCTTCAGCATTACAGCAGAAAGTGGCCAGGAAGCAATGAACATATTAGACGAGAACGAGGATATTGATATGGTCTTGATGGATATCATGATGCCTGAAATGGATGGTTATGAAACGACGCAAAAAATAAGGCGCGAACATAAGAATACTGCTTTGCCGATCATTGCCGTGACCGCGAAGGCGATGAAGGGAGACCGGGAAAAATGCATCGAAGCAGGCGCGTCAGATTATATAACAAAGCCCGTAAAAATTGACCAATTATTGTCACTGATGAGAGTGTGGCTGTATAAATAAATGACGATGGAAACAGTGAACGCAAATCAATCGCAGCCCAAATCAGATATTAAGATCCTTGTGGTGGATGACAGGGAAGACAATTTGTTTTCGATCGAGGCGATCCTCAGTAAGGACCATTACACGATCGTAAAAGCAAATTCGGGTAGAGCGGCGCTGAAAATATTGCTTCGCGAACAGGACTTTTCTTTGATCCTCATGGATGTGCAAATGCCCGACCTCACGGGTTTTGAGACGGCCACCATCATTTATGAAAGGGACAAACTGCGCGAGGTGCCGATCATATTCATCACCGCTCATAACTACGACGAAGAATTTATTTTCAAGGGATATTCCATGGGTGCAGTCGATTATATCTACAAGCCTATCAACCCCGAATTGCTCCGTGTTAAGGTGAGTGTCTTTGTGGAATTGTACCGGAAAAATCAGCAGTTGCTACTGCATGAGAAAAAATTGCTGGCCGTGAACCGCTCGTTGCAACGGGAGGTGGAAGAGCGAAAACTTTCCGAAGAAAAGATCAAATTACTCAACCGGCAATTGATCGACAACAATGCACATTTGAAAGCGGTGAATGAAGAACTGGACCGTTTTGCCTACGTCGCTTCACACGATCTGCAGGAGCCGCTCAGGAAGATCATGGTGTTCAGTGATAAGATCATCGCAAAAAATAATGGTGATGTTGATACCACGAAATATTTTCAAAAAATAATTGAGTCGTCACACCGGATGCAGGCGCTTATTAATGACCTGTTGAGTTTTTCAAAACATTCAGTTCGCTCGTCCGATTTCCAGGACGTTGATCTGAATTCTATCATTAAAGAATGTCTTACCGAGCTCGAAGTTGAGATTGAAAGAACGAATGCGCAGATCAACTTTTCACAGATGCCGGTTATTTCTGCTGTACCCAGCATGATGCGCCAGGTATTTTGCAACCTGGTAGGCAATGCGCTTAAATTCAGAAAACCGGGAACCGCGCCTGTAATTCAAATCGAGTCTGAACTTTTCAAACCGCACGACGCTTTCTTTCCGCCGAAGCTCAATAACGGCTTTAAGTATTACAAGATCTCTGTTTCAGACAACGGCATTGGGTTCGATCCTGAATATGCGAATGAAATATTCACCGTCTTTAAAAGGCTTCACAGCTATCATGAATTTGAAGGCACCGGCGTTGGCCTGTCAATTTGCAAAAAGATAATTGAGAACCACTGCGGATTTATTACCGCGCAAAGTAAAGTGAACGAAGGGTCCACTTTTATAATCGGTTTACCTCAAATACAGCAGCGAAATAACTTCAGCTACCAGGAGATCGAGAAGATCCAGGCGTAGGCGCGATCTGGCATTGAAATGAGATTTGGCGGAAAAGTTTTTATAGCTTCGATGAATTGCTGACGTCCCTATTTATATTCCCTTTTGTTGCAAAAAAGTTTGGGCTTATACTTTTTTTATTCTAAATTTATTACGGGCGGAGACGAAGCGAATGTTTTTCATAAAGCACAATACCGGCCACGAATAAAAATTACCAGGCGTAAAGGGATATACTGCTGCCGCCTCGCATTACAATCTTAACCCTCAAGACAGGCCCTGCCTATCCAAAAATTTTTGGTTATGAGAAGTTTCATATGGCTTTCGTTGAGTTGCCTGTTGATAGCATTCAGCTCTTTTGGACAACAAAACACCGGCGTATCTCAAGCGCAGATGCCTAACATAATTTTCATTTTAGGTGATGATATCGGTTACTATATCCCCACCGTGAACGGCGGACAATCCTATTCCACTCCCAATATCGATTCGATGGCCAGGCATGGTATGAATTTTACTCACTGCGAAGCGTCGCCTCTTTGTAACCCGTCCCGATTTATGTTTCTGACTGGTAAATACAATTTTCGGAATTATAGCAACTGGGGATATATGAGCGACAGCGAAAAGACGGTCGCCAACTTAATGCATGATGCGGGTTACGTAACAGGCATGTTTGGAAAACTTCAGCTCCAATATAAATATGCCAGAATGCAAAAATGGGGGTGGGACAGACACATGATATTTGAATTGATAGAGGACACCGTGAAGTTCCGCCGGTATAAGAATCCCGTTCTCATGGAAAATGGATACCGCATACCCGATAGTGTAACGAATGGTAAATATTGCGACGATATTTTAACTCAAAGCATTCTGGATTTTATTGACAGCAACAAAAGCAGGCCCTTTTTTGTGTACTACTCCATGTCTATTGGCCATGAGCCGTTTTCTCCAACGCCCGATGACCCCGCGTTCGCAACTTGGGATCCCAACCAGGGCGTCAGTGCGCCTGTTTATTTTCCCTCGATGGTTAAATACATGGACAAGAAAGTCGGTCAAATTTTGGATAAACTCCGCGCTGCGGGTTTAGAGGGAAACACGCTTGTGATTTATGCTGGCGATAATGGCACGCCGGTGCCTATCAAGTTTATAGCAAACGGTATTACTATGCAAGGCGAAAAAGGAAAGACAACTGAAGGAGGCACGCATGTGCCGCTCATTCTTTATTGGCCAGGACAAATAGCGGAAGGAGGGATCAATGATGATTTGGCCGATTTCACTGACTTTTTGCCGACGTTCGCGGAGGTTGCAAAAGTTGCTGATTTGAGTGGCTATGGCACATTGGATGGAGCGAGTTTGTTCGCAAGAATAAATAGCCACAAGAATGTGAAGAAACAATTATTTTTTCATTTTGATCCGTTTCCCGGCGGCTATGATACACTACAGAGATGGGCACGAAATAAAAATTATAAATTGTATGATTCGACGGGTTCATCTAAATCCGGAAAGTTCTTTAATGTGGCAAACGATGTGTATGAGACATCGCCCATTCCTGACTCGCTGTTGACGGCGAACCAATTGTCCACGAAACAAACGCTCAAACATATTCTCGATACGGTGGGCACATGGCCTGCCTGTCCCCGGTTGACGAATCAATTTGCAACAAACATTACAAGCTCATCTGCCGTCATTGGTGCCACCATAGCAGACGCGGGGGCATCGCCTCTTATTGACCGCGGCTCTAATATTACCACGGCAAAGGACGGTCCATATCTAAGCATGAACCGGTTACACGCTGCCACTGTAGCTGTCGGAACGTTTTCACAAAAGCGCTCGGGACTGTCTCCTCAAAAATTGTATAAGTTCGATCTGTATGCAATGAACAAGAACCTTAGCCACAGTACCGGGTTTGCTTATGG
>DASQJI010000307.1:0-2712 GCA_035631175.1 Parafilimonas sp. | reverse complement strand
GTATATGCATTTTCGCATGGCGATGTAATTGCAGATCCGTCGCTTCCAGTCGCGGATTTCAAGATAAGCGCACACAGTTTTGGCTTCGGGTATGTACGAACGTTTGCCCTTGCTAATAAACTCGCCAGGGTACAGGTAACGGCTCCATTGGTGTTTATGGCCGGCGACCTGAAAATAAATGGAGTGGATACGAGTGGTGCGCGTAATGGACTTGGCGATGCACGGGTACGTTTTGGAATAAATCTTTTTGGATCACCAGCCCTCGACCGGAGAGACTTCGCGCAGTACCAGCAAAAAATGATCCTCGGCGCGAGCGTCGTGGTGTCTGTTCCTACAGGACTTTATTACAAGGATAAAAGAATAAATCTTGGCAGTCATCGGTGGGCGATCAAGCCCGAAGTAGGGATATCGAAAAGATTTAAACGCGTATATGCAGAAGCGTACAGCGGTGTTTGGTTCTACACAAACAATAATCAATACCTGATCAATCAAACACTTGAGCAACGGCCTGTACTGAGTTTACAGATACATGCATGCTATTATTTCAAAAATCAAATGTGGGTTGGTTTGAACACTAACTGGTTCAACGGTGGCGAAACGCTTATTGAAGGCGCGCCAGCCGGAAACCTGCAGGATAACTACCGGGTCGGTGCCACCTGGTCGGTACCCGTTCAAAAAAGACATGCTATAAAATTACAGTTTCATGTGGGCGCATTCACGAACACAGGGTACGACTACAACATTGTATCATTAGGCTATCAATATCTTTTCTTTTGACAAGGGTCACTTAACGGTAAAAGCTGGATTATACCAGAATAAATTCATTACTTGCTAAATGCTTGCATTGATAATACTTGCATTGATAAATAAATAAACTGCTTATCTCAATCATATTATTATGGAAACAACTGAAACCACTCATGTAACAACAGTTGAAACGCCTCCGGTAACAACGCGTTTTCAAACAAGGCAGATCGTGCATATCGCCATACAACTACTGGCGCTGGGAGTGTTGCTGTATTTCTGCTTTAGCGTTGTTAGCCCGTTTGTGAACATCGTCACGTGGTCGGCAATTCTCGCGATTACGTTGTACCCGGTTCATCAAAAATTAAAAAACGCGATGGGAGGCCGCTCGGCACTCGCTGCTACCATCATAACAATCTTGATGCTCTTGATCCTGATAGCGCCCGCTGTTTGGGTGATGATAAGAACGGGCGGTGAGTTGAAGGGTGTTATTTCAGATTACCGCGCCGGAAACATAACCATTCCGCCACCTGCCGAAAGTGTAAAAAGCTGGCCACTGATCGGCAACAAAGCTCACGGGTTGTGGGTGCAGGCCTCTTCGAATCTCGATTCGCTTATCGCCAGGAATCCCGCGCAGGCGAAGACAGTAGTCGGTACAACCATCGGTGTACTGACAAGCACTGCGAAAGGAATACTTTTTTTCACCGCAGCGATCATTATCAGCGGCGTGTTCCTTTCCTACTCAAAACAGGCATCGACTTTTGCGAGAACATTATTTAACCGGCTTATCAACAGCACAAAGCTCGACATGGCAACGATTTCTGCCATAACGATTCGCAACGTAGTAAAAGGAATTTTAGGCGTCGCATTTCTGCAAACCGTGCTGGCAGCCGGAGGTATGATATTTGGCGGCGTTCCATATGCGGGCGTTTGGGCACTTTTATGTTTCATTCTTGCTGTTGTGCAGATCGGAACTTTGCCGGTCGCGATCGGCGTTATCGTTTACGCGTGGGGTGCAGCCAGCACAGGTACAGCGATATTCCTCACCATATGGATGCTGGCAGTAGGCATACTCGATAATATTTTGAAACCGCTGGTTATGGGAAAGGGCGCCCCCGTGCCCATGCTGATCATATTTCTTGGTGCGATAGGCGGATTTATGTTCACCGGTTTCCTGGGAATGTTTACCGGCGCCGTTATACTTTCATTGGGATACCGTCTCTTTGATATATGGCTGAAGGGAACAGAGATCTGATTTCTGCGATTTCGCATAACGTTTGAATGGCATCACCAAAAAGACTGACAAATCCGCGACTGGAAGTCCGTTGGAAAAATACAGCTTCAATCTTCACGCATGAAAGGTTTAAACAAGCCATTTCAAAAGTTTTGGGCGCACGATAAAAGTCTCACCGTACTTTTCTTTATCCTCATCGTTCAGATCTTCATCGCAATTCCACTTGGCCAGAAAACCGCTGCGGGCCGAATTATTTTTTCTGTGTTTTATATTTCCCTGTTGTCGGCAGGTATGGTCTTCCTCGTAAAAAACACAACTGTAAGAATAGTGCTCATAGTTTTAGTTGCGTCCCTCACCGTGCTCAGCTCTGACATTTTTTTTGCATCTGCTTCGCTTGGAATATTAGATAACAGTGTCGCCATTATATATTGTATCCTGCTAAGCTGGATCGTATTGTTGCGAACATTCAGTGAAGGACGTATTACGATACATCGGATCATGGGTTCCATTGTAGTGTACTTGCTGATCAGTTTGATGTTTACAACCATCTATCACACCGTTTATTTGATCACCGGAGACGATGCGTTCAAAGGGTTTAGTTCTTTCGACCGTAAGGAATTTATGTATTTCAGTTTAACGAGCCTGACAACGATGGGTTACGGCGACCTTCTCCCCGCCGCAGCATTTGCGAGATCGATGGCGAATCTCGAAGCTTTGATCGGTCAGTTGTATCC
>DASQJI010000306.1:0-4312 GCA_035631175.1 Parafilimonas sp. | reverse complement strand
GATGAATTAAAAAACCAGATCACAAAAACTACTTCCGCATATTTTGAACCTGCACTCGATTATGTTATTGTAAAAGTGCCGCGGTGGAATTTTGATAAGTTCAAAGGCGCGAACGACACCTTGGGATTGCAAATGAAGAGTGTGGGAGAAGTGATGGCTATTGGGAGGAGCTTCAATGAGGCAATACAAAAAGCTTGTCAAAGTTTGGAAAATGAAGCAGTGGGTTTGGGATATTATGGGAAAAGCCTGATGAAGAGCGACGAACTGATCGATTATATTAAGACCCCAAAGTGGGACCGCATTTTCCGGATCAAGGATGCATTGATGCAGGGTGTAACTGCCAAGACGATTGTGCAGGCTACACAAATAGACCGGTGGTTCATTTATCAGATACAAGAGATCGTCAGGATTGAAAAAGAGGTGGCGCAATATACACTCGATGACTTGCCCAAGGAACTCTTGAAGGAAGCGAAGCAAAATGGTTTTAGCGATGAGCAGATCGCAAGAATTCTAAGAAACCGCTGCACTGAGGAACAGGTGTATGAGAGGCGAAAGGCACTCGGTATTACACGTGTTTATAAAATGGTAGATACATGCAGCGCTGAGTTCGAAGCGAAGACGCCGTATTTCTATTCATCGTTTGAAGGGTAAGCAGCAATTAACGATTTCCGCGCCTTCTCAAATTTTTTTTCAACCTTTAGCGTGGGCGCTAGTAATCTCCTTTAATTTTATTCACAAAACCTTATATGAATAGCTCTGTTCGCATTCGCTTGTCGGCATTGATGTTCCTTGAATTTTTTATTTGGGGTGCGTGGTACGTCACGATGGGTACGTACCTCGATAAAGTATTGCATGCAAGTGGGGTTCAAATAGGCGCAGCCTACAGCGCTATGGCCGTTGCCACCATTTTTTCCCCCTTTTTTGTTGGCATGATCGCTGACCGGTTTTTTTCTGCGCAAAAAGTGCTCGGTGTACTGCACCTCGCAGGAGCTGTATTATTATATGTTCTTACCACGGTCGATTCTCCCGACTTGTTTTATTGGATCGTCCTTTTATATTCGTTAATGTATGCACCTACACTGGCGCTCGCGAATTCAGTTGCATTCAGGCAAATGAAAGACCCCGGAAAAGAATTCGCGTCGATCAGGGTTTTAGGAACGATCGGCTGGATAGCGACGGGGTGGTTGCTCGATAAAGTTTTTCATATCAGCGAAGCGGAGCTCGCATTTACTTTTAAAATGGCTGCTGTTGCATCGGTCGTACTTGGCCTGCTAAGTTTTTTTCTGCCCGACACGCCGCCGAAGGGAAAAGGGCAAGCAGTAACTTTTAAACAAATATTGGGCGCGGACGCGTTCGTGTTGTTCAAGGACAGTTCCTTTACCATCTTCTTTATTGCCTCGGTGCTGATCTGTATACCGCTATCTTTCTACTATAGCCTCACCAATTTATTCCTGAACGAAGCAGGTATGAAAAATGCGACAAGCAACATGACTTTCGGCCAATTTTCGGAGGCGTTTTTTATATTGCTTATTCCTTTCTTTTTTCGAAGGCTCGGCGTAAAATGGATGATCGCGTTAGGCATGATCGCGTGGTCAGTGCGATTTCTTTTCTTTAGTTATGGAGATGGACAGGCAAATTTATGGATGCTGTTTGCGGGAATAATTTTGCACGGCGTCTGTTTCGACTTCTTCTTCGTCACTGGCCAGATATATACTGACAGCAAAGCGGGCCTTAATATTCAAAGCCAGGCGCAGGGAATGATAACAATGGCAACATATGGCATAGGCATGTTTATCGGGACTCTGTTGTCTGGTTATGTAAAAGATAGTTATACTGTCGACAAAATCGTGCAATGGAAATCGGTTTGGCTCGTGCCCGCCGGTATTGCAGCCGTAGTGCTTGTTTTATTCGCTTTATTTTTTAAGGACAATCGACGCAGTGCGGTTCATGCGGAGCCTGTGGCAATGGTCTAAGATATCATCTAAAAAAATTCAATCGCATAAATTATGATCGTTCGTGTTTGGCATGGTCGTACAAAGACGGAAGATGCTGATGCCTACCGTGAGTATGTTACGAAGACGGGTATTGCAGACTACCACGCAACTCCGGGAAATCTGAATGCGCAAGTTTGGCAACATCCGGAAGGCGATATAACACATATATGGACGGTTTCCTGGTGGATAAACATTGAAAGCATAAGGGCGTTCGCAGGAAGGAACTATAAAAAGGCGAAGTACTATGCTGAGGATAAAAAATATTTGCTTGAATTGGAGCCGACGGTGCAGCACTACGAATGTTTCGGGAAAATAAGATAAAAAGAAAACCTATAAGGTTGTTGAAACCTTATAGGTTTATAAAAAAAAGAAAGCAACAGAAATTACTTACTAACCCTGTTGCCTTCGAAAATCGAAACCGGGGTTTCGATTTATGACCAGGAACCGAAGTTCCTAATCTGAAGATTTTCGTTTTCGTTTCCGCCTTTCCTTGTTATCACCGAGATGGTAACAATTCCGGGCTTCTACATCTACATCAATCTTACCCAGTAAAAATACTATCCTGAAGTATGGTTTTCCAAATTTTTTTACGTTCATTTATACACGCGTTTTGGACAGGCAATCCACGTAAAATGTTCGTTTATTCACAGTTTTTAAATTGATATAAACATAAATCGGAGACATTTTAACTATTAACTTAAAAATCATTATTTATGGTTCGTATTGCTATGCTTGGATCAGGTTTTATCGGCCGCTTTTACGCCGATTCTTTACAGGGCTATCGCAGCAAAGACAAGATTGTTAGCGTGTATTCAAGAACGGAGAAGTCGGCAAAGAAATTTGCGGAAGATTATCAGTGTGAGCACTACACCACAAACATGGAAGAGTCGATCGCGAGAGCCAATGTTGACATCGTTTGCATTGCTCTTCCAAACAATCTGCACGAAGACGCAGTGATGTTATGTTGCAAACACAATAAGGCCGTCATCACCACAAAACCATTGGGCCGTAACGCAGCCGAGGCAGCCCGTATGTTGAGGGCTGTGGAAGATGCTGGTATTTTTAATGGTTATCTCGAAGATCTCGTCTACACGCCGAAATTTTTGAAGGCTTTCGAAACGGTAAAGAATGGTGGCCTCGGCCGTATCCTCTGGGCCAAAAGCAGGGAAACACATCCCGGCCCGCACAGCGATTGGTTCTGGAACCTGGAATTGGCCGGGGGCGGTTGTATTCTTGACCTGGGTTGTCACTGCGTAGAGATCACGAGAAGTTACATAGGAAAAGATATCAAACCGATGGAAGTTATGTGTTGGGCCGATACACAGGTGAAGCCCATCGATGCAGAGGACCACGCCATAGCATTAATAAAATATGAGAACGGATCAATCGGGCAATTCGAAGTAAGCTGGACATTTAGGGGTGGGCTCGACCTTCGCGACGAAGTGATGGGAACGGAAGGCACGATCTGGGTAAATAATTTTTTGCGTACCGGTTTTGAGATGTTCGTCACCGGCAAGGGTGCCGATTATGTTTCGGAAAAAGCTGAAAGTAACACAGGATGGCTGTTCCCGGTGGGAGATGAGCTCAATGAACTCGGATATAACCACATGTTCGCTGACATGTTTAATGCATATGAAAATGGCAGGCCACCGAAAGAAACTTTTTACGATGGCTACGTGGTAAATGCCGTACTCGACGCGGCCTACAAATCAGCGAAAACGAAACAGTGGGAACCTGTTTTACTGGACACATGGCGCGGAAGAAGCGGGTTGTCTAAAGAAAGCCATTTGACCGAATATGATGCGGATCATTACCTCGTAAAGGAGGAAGTAACGCATTATGGAGCAAAAAAAGTGATTTTAAAAAATAAGAAGACAGGTAAGATAGAAGAGCTGGTTCTTTCATAGTTTATCGGTAACATCAATAAAAACAAAAAGAGGTTGTATCATAATCAACCTCTTTTTATTTAAAAAATTTGACAAGAGCAGTATCAGCTCTTTCCCTTGACATCACTCACGACCATCGCTTTGATCCCGTCCTTTTCAGAAACAGTGCCTGTAACTGTCACCTGTTCGCCTGCGTGCTTTTTTGCTTCGTCAAAAGCATCTTTTTTTGCGTCATCCTCCAGGAGGAGATACACTTTTCCATCGCTGGTGAGAACACCCATTGGCGAACCCCCCTGGATGCACTTTGCGGCGCACGATTTATGGCCGTCTCCATGCGCGTCCATTGACATATAGCAATGCATATCGAGCACCTCGCCGGTTACAGTTGTGCTTTTATCCTGGGCAGATGATGACAAGCTCCATGCAGTAAGG
>DASQJI010000305.1:0-2456 GCA_035631175.1 Parafilimonas sp. | reverse complement strand
AAGCCTGGGTATAGAAAATAATACAGTCATTATTTACACAGGAGATAACGGAACGCCCGGTAAGATTACAGAAATCGTTGGTGACAGTATTGCGATGGGTCAAAAAGGAAAGACAAATGAGCTCGGTACACACGTTCCTTTGATCGCTTACTGGCCGGGCACTATTAATGCCGGAACGATAAATAACGACCTGGTTGATTTTACAGACTTTTTACCAACACTTGCCGGCATCGCAAATATTCCTGTGCCAACCACCTACGGTCCGTTAGATGGAATTAGCTTCTCCCCTCGCTTAACAGGCCAGCCTGGAACGCCGCGGGATTGGATCTTTTGTCATTACGATCCTCATCCTCAAAGAAACAAATACAGGCGATGGGCGCAAACTGCGACCTACAAATTATACGATACATCTTCTTACAACAGGCAACTTTTATTTTACAATATTTCAAACGATCCACGGGAAAATAAACGGCTCCAGGATACCGCATTGACCGCCGATGAAGTTTCAATTAAACAACAGTTGTTAAGCGTCATCAATAGTTACAGAGCTCAAGGCATACCTCTCTTGTCTGTAGCGCAACCGTCATTGATCACTGATTCAACAGCCCTCGCGAGCGCCACTATTGATATTAACGGAGGCTCAACCGTTGCCACTTCCGGTGTGGTATGGAGTACTAGCCCAGGTGCTGGAGTGCCTGCAGATAATTACACTTCGGAGACGGCGCAAATTGGTGCCTTTAAAAGCTACATGAAAGGACTAAGTCCTAATACCATGTATTATATGAGGCCATACGCGGTCAACTTTGCGGGTATTGGCTATGGCAAAGAAAAAATTTTTACAACGCCTTTGCAACCACCTCACGCAATAACGGCAAGAGGTGTAAACACCACCAGCTTCATTGCTAAGTGGAACAGCTTAACCGGTGCTGCCAGCTACAGGTTGGATGTAAGTACGCTGCAAGCTTTTGCAACACTGAAAAAGTTCACCTTAACTGAGGGATTCGACAATGGCACGACTCCTCCTAGCGGGTGGAAAATCAGTTCCGGAATAATCGCCAGCAGCAAAAGATTTGGTGTAACAGCACCATCCCTTCAGTTTAAGGCTACAGGACAACAGGTGGTTACGAGAATTCTGATAGGTCCGGCAACGAAGCTGAGCTTTTGGTTACGGGCTTCAGTTCCAAATGCAGGCGGTTTATTGGTCCAGGGATTTAACGGAGTTATATGGAGAACTATCGATAGCGTTATTAATATTCCATCTAACCAGAGCATTATCAAATCGTATGATGCCACATCAAATCCACAGCTGGAAAATGATCTCACTCAATTCAGGTTTATTTACACTATAGCAAATGGGCCAGTTTTTTTTGATGACGTTTCGATTAATTATAATAAAGTTACTCCGTCGTTTGTTAACGGTGACAGCGATTTGATCGTGCATGATACTTCGCAACAGGTAACCGGGTTAACAGCCAATAAGACTTATTATTATCGAGTGCGTGCCGTGAATGAGAACGGAGCCTCGGGTAATTCAAATGTGATCAGTGCAAAGGCATGTAACCCACCTGTAATTACGAGTGTAAGCACGGTCAATTTAAATTGCGCAGGAAACAATAGTGGGATGATTCAACTCAGCGCGAGTGGGGTACCCCCTTTACTTTATGCATGGACTGGCCCCGGCGCATTTACTTCATCAATCAATAATATCAGCAATCTCGAAGCCGGAACCTATAAAATCATTCTGACGGCGGGCAATGGATGTTCAACTGACAGCACGGTTATCTTAACCGAACCGCCAACCCTGTTGGCATCAGCAAATGCTGATCCCATCCTATGCAGTGGTGGCACGACCAATTTGATTGCCACTGCCACCGGGGGCACCGGTAACTATCACTATGCATTATCAAATTCTGCAAACAACGTCACTGGACCACAAGATGACAATCAGTTTGTAGTTTCTTCGGGGACTTATGTGGTTACCGTGACGGATGACAACCGATGCTCATTCACAACTGATACTATACAAATTGATGAACCACCAGCTTTGACAGCAACAGCAAGCGCTGATATGATCAGTTGCAACGGGGGCACAACAACGCTGACCGTAACACCGCAGGGTGGCACAGGTAATTATCATTATGCTTTGTCCGATGGCACAGGTGCACAAGATGATAATCATTTTACAGTGGCAGCTGGAAATTATATTGTAACTGTAACCGATAATAATGGTTGCTCATTCACGACTGATACGTTGCGGGTTACTGAACCGCAAGCCTTAACCGCAAGCGCCAGTGCCAATCCGATTCTATGCATAGGGGGAACGACCATCTTGACTGTAACAGCGCAGGGTGGCACAGGAAATTATCATTACACCTTATCCGATTCAGCTAATAATACCACCGGCCCCCAGGATGATAATCATTTTACGGTTACGGCAGGAAGTTATACCGCAACGG
>DASQJI010000304.1:0-4954 GCA_035631175.1 Parafilimonas sp. | reverse complement strand
CGTAGTATGCGTTGCCCTGTACGACGAGCTGTTCAGCATATTGTTTATAAATATTCTTGCGTTCACTTTGCCTGTACGGACCAAAAGAGCCGCCATGAAATGGGCTTTCATCAGGCTCCAGCCGGCACCATTTCAGGCATTCAAAAATGTAATCTTCGGCGCCCGGGACAAAACGGTTCTGGTCTGTATCTTCTATCCTGAGGACAAAAGTTCCGTTATTATGTTTCGCAAAAAGATAGTTGAACAACACAGTGCGCATACCGCCGATATGCAGTCCGCCAGTTGGTGACGGGGCAAACCGAACTCTTACTTTTTTGTCCATTCTGCAAATGTAGTCGTAGAAGGGATGTTCAACAGCCAACGAGACATTATATCGCCTCGTTAGTCATTCTCCAACGAAAATAACCTGCGTATATCCACTGCACATCCATATTTTATCCGTATCCTTTTTGCCGCAAAAATGCCAAATAAGAATCCTATTGAACAAATCAAAATCGCCAGCCACTTTAATTCTTCATGTGAAATATATATTATCAGTCCGATGGCAGCGGCGAATACAAGGGGAGAAGCGAAAATCGCAAGCCAAAAAATTAATTCGACAAATATGTCAAATAGTCTTCTCATGCATTGTGAATGTCTTGTTGGATTCGTCGATGAAATCGAGCATCTCTTTTCTTCCCTGTTTGGTTAGGGCGCTTGTTACGAAATATTGCGGCAAAAATTGCCACGTTTCCAGCATGGCATCAAAAAAAGAATTGATGTTGTGCTTCAAGGCGCCGGGTTTTTCTTTGTCGGTTTTTGTGAATGCGATAGTAAAGGCTAACTCCCAATCGCCTAACTTATTTATAAAATCAAGATCGATCTGCTGAGGTTCGTGCCTGCCGTCAATCAAAACAAAAATGTTCACAAGGTTTTTCCTTTTGCGCAAATAGTCCTGGATCATCTTTTCCCATTTTTTTCTTTGCGCCTGGGAAATTTTCGCGTATCCAAAACCGGGAAGATCGGCAAGATACCAGTGAGTCCTTTTAGCTTGTTTTTCCGAGGTACTTTCTATCGCATAATGATTGATGAGTTGCGTCTTTCCGGGAGATGATGATGTTTTCGCAAGTTTTGAATTATTACAAAGCATGTTAATGAGCGATGACTTGCCTACATTGCTTCTGCCAATAAAAGCATATTCAGCACGATCGGGTTTAGGGCATTGTTCAACCGTGGGGCTTGAAATGATATATGCTGCGCGCTTAATTTCCATAGATTTAATCTCCATCCGGCGGCCCCGGTCCGCGTTTCCTTTCCAAACTATCTTTCGGGTAAGTTGCCTCCATTTGTTTGCGGATGTTTTCAGACCATGAGATGAGTGCCTGTTTTTCAGCATCCGTTAAACGAGCGTCTTTATGAATGAGCGTATATGATGAGAGCGGCATTTCACCTTCGTCGACATTCTTTTTAATTTCTTTTATCTTATCATATTTCCTAGCTACAGTATACGTTGCGAACTCATCAAAATTGAGTTCTTCTTTTCCTTCATGAACATGATGATTTAGCCACCACGCCACTGGCTGAATGTTATTGTACCACGGATAACGGGTATTATTGCTATGGCAATCGTCGCACGCTTTGACTAATATGGAATCTACATTTGCCGGTACCGGATACACGGACGAGATATTTGCGGGTTGAGGTTGGGCATGAATATTTTTTTCTGGCCTGAAAAACTGTATAACAATTAGCACGACAATTAACAAGAGCAGTACTTTTTTCATTTTGGCGATTTTAAATATCGGAGGCGAGGATGTCGCCCGTCATTTCTTTTGGCAACGACAATCCCATAAAGCTTAAGATGGTCGGCGCAATGTCTGCAAGTTTACCCGCTTTTACTTCTCCTTTCCAGGTTTGGTCGATTATGAAAAAAGGAACCGGGTTCAGGCTGTGCGCGGTGTTAGGTGTTCCGTCTTCATTTATCTCGTAGTCCGCATTTCCATGATCCGCTGTTAAGAAGATCGTATACCCGTGATTCAAGGCGGCATTTACAACCCGTCCAACGCAGGTGTCAACTGTTTCAACTGCTTTGATCACCGCATCCCAAACACCGGTGTGCCCAACCATGTCCGCATTCGCATAGTTCAGGCAAATAAAATCAGCTGTTTCATTTTCGATCTCGGGGATCAATTTATCAGTCACTTCATAAGCGCTCATTTCCGGTTTCAAATCATATGTGGCAACCTTCGGCGAAGGAACCAGTATCCTGCTTTCACCCTCAAACGGTGTTTCTCTTCCACCGCTAAAAAAGAAAGTTACATGGGGATACTTCTCTGTTTCTGCGATCCGGATCTGTTTCTTTCCATGCCTCTCAAGAATTTCGCCGATCGTGTTGTTGAGGTTATCATTGTCAAAAATAATGTGCACACCCTTGAACGTTTTGTCATATTCAGTCATCGTCGTGTAATATAATTGCAAAGGATGCATATCGAACTCGGGAAAATCCTTTTGTGTAAGTGCTGTTGTAATTTCACGACACCTGTCTGTACGGAAATTAAAACAGATCGCCGCGTCGCCATTTTGCATTGTAGCTAATGGCTTCTGTGCTTCATCAAGGATCACCGTCGGCCAGATAAATTCATCAGTTATGTTCGCCGCGTATGATTGTTCAATTGCATGCACGGCGTCGGTTGCTTTATGGCCTTCACCCTTTACCATCGCATCGTAAGCGAGTTTCACACGTTCCCACCGCTTGTCGCGGTCCATCGCATAATACCTGCCGCTCACAGACGCTATTTTTCCAACTGTGGCATTCAGATGTTGCTGAAGTTCTTCGATAAATCCGAGCCCGCTTTTTGGGTCCGTGTCACGACCGTCGGTAAACGCATGGATGTAAACATCGTTTAGGCCACGTTCTTTGCAAACCGAGCAAATGGCTTTTAGATGATTGATGTGTGAATGAACGCCGCCATTACTCACAAGGCCAATCAAATGCAAAGGCTTTTTATGTTCTTTGGCGTAATCCAATGTTGCAAGCAGTTGTTCGTTTTGTTGAAATTCGCCGTTGCGAACGGCAACATGTATCCGCTGAAGCTCCTGGTAAACGATCCGTCCTGCGCCCAAATTAAGATGGCCGACCTCGCTGTTGCCCATTTGACCTTCGGGCAATCCGACTGCTTCGCCGCAGGTAATCAAAGTTGAATTTGGATAGGTAGAATAAAAACTGCTTACGCAGGGAGTTTTCGCGTGTTGGATGGCATCCGACGACTTAATTTTTCCAAGTCCCCAGCCATCCATGATGATGAAAATTGTTCGCTTGCTCGTCATGCGGTAAAGCTACACAATTTGGGTATTTCACATTTGCATAACGAAATTTCTTAAACAATGAGTCCTATCTTTAGTCTACTATCAAGGAGGAATTTCCGAAAGGAAAAACATATATGAAAACGATCTTTACAATACTTGGCGTTGTGTTCTCATTAACAATCTTTGCGCAAGGCAATGCGGTTACGTCGGCTTTGAAAGACGGCGATGCTGTTAAGTTTAGCAGCTACCTGGCGCCAACCGTTGACATTAAACTGCCAGGCGAGAATGAAATGAAAAACATTAACAGGACAGAAGCGGCGTCGATCATCCAAAATTTCTTTTCAGATCATAACATTACCGGCGTTGAGGTGACGTCACAACGTGAAATGAGCGGCACAATGTATATTACCGGGAAATTGAAAGATGGCAACAGCGACCATAACATCACCGTGATGATGAAAAATAAGGAAGGCTCGATGTCGGTCATAACCGTCAGAATTAATTAAAAAGTTTCCCCCGATTTTCGGGGGATTTTTTTGCTCACACCAGCCGTTTCGTTCGTCAATGCGTTGCTGCGATGCCGCAAACTAATCTTACATCCTTTCTTTCTAACTTGCGGCAAACCACCCGCATTTTGAGCATTCATGAATTATATGACATTTATTCGAGTCATCCTTCAATTCAAACGGATACCCGGAAACTGAAGGAAGGCGATATTTTTTTTGCATTGAAGGGAGAAAAATTCAATGGCAATGCGTTTGCGCAGCAGGCACTTGAGGCAGGCGCCTCATATGCTGTAGTTGATGAGCACGCCGGGACAACAGGTGAACGGCTGATCCATGTTGAAGATGTGCTTTCTACATTGCAATTGCTTGCAAAAATGCATCGCGAAAAATTCTCAATTCCGTTCATCGCAATAACCGGCAGCAACGGCAAAACAACTACTAAGGAATTGATTCATGCTGTGCTTGCTTCACAGTTCAAAACTTATACAACCCAGGGTAATCTTAATAATCATATCGGTGTTCCGCTTACGCTACTTAGTATAAAAAGCGATGCGGAATTTGCAGTGATAGAAATGGGTGCAAATCATCAAAAAGAAATTGAAAGCTACTGCAAGATCGCTCAACCGACACACGGTATCATTACAAACTGCGGAAAAGCTCACCTCGAAGGTTTTGGTGGCGTTGAAGGTGTTCGGAAAGGGAAAGGTGAACTTTATGACTTTATCCGGGATCACGATGGACTTGTATTTGCTTATGACGATTATGATTATTTGCATGAAATGAGCAGAGGTATTCGAAAGGTCATTTGGTATGGTACGAACAATGGCGAGGTGTGCGGCGAAGTAAAGTCGTCAGAGCCATTCCTGGAGGTTGACATAAAAAAGGGAATCGATGCTGGCTTGCTGCGAACGCAGTTGGTGGGCAGCTACAATTTGCCTAACGTCCTTTGTGCGGCAACAGTCGGAAAATATTTTAATGTTCCGAATAAGAAGATCTCAACATCGATTGAAACTTACGTTCCCTCAAATAGCCGCTCTCAACTCATTGAAATACGCACCAACAAACTGATCCTCGATGCATACAATGCGAATCCAACGAGCATGAAAGCGGCCATTGAAAATTTTGCAAGAATGCATGAAAAGAATAAAGTGCTGATCCTTGGC
>DASQJI010000303.1:0-2904 GCA_035631175.1 Parafilimonas sp. | reverse complement strand
GTTTATCTTTACTGAGAGTTCTACTCACGCACAACACGAAAACCTGCGACATGACACAAGTTGCGACCGGAATTATTATTGCTTACCTAATTACCTTTTTCCTGCTGCCTTTGATAATTCGAATCGCTCACGACAACAAGCTCTACGATATTCCTGACGAACGAAAAACGCATAATTACCAGGTCTCATCCCTGGGAGGCATTGCAATTTTTACGGGTTTGATCTTGAGCATGCTGCTTGTTTCCGATTTCAACAACTACAACGCCGACCTCCAATACTTTGTCGCTGGTTTCTTCATCATTTTTATTTTAGGCCTCATCGATGACATATTTATCTTAAAGGCCTGGAAGAAAATATTTGGGCAGTTGGCGGTAACGGCGATGCTAACGTTCAAGGGCGGGCTGCTGATCACTGACCTGCATGGATTTTTTGGCATCTACACGCTCACTAATGCGGAAAGCATCTATGTCAGTTTCTTTAGTATAATTCTGCTGATAAATTCTTTCAATCTTTTAGATGGTGTTGACGGGCTTGCAGGTTCGATTGGCCTCGTTGCCTGTTTGCTGTTTGGTACTTTTTTCCTGATCAACAATGTTATTCCTTACGCGGTGCTCGCGTTTTCGATCTGCGGTTCACTGCTGGCATTCCTCGTGTATAATTTTCCGCCTGCAAAAATCTTTATGGGTGATTCAGGATCCACACTGCTTGGTCTTGTTTGCAGTGTGCTTGCTATAAAATTCGTGCAGGAACCTGCCATACAAGCGAATTTTTTAAACCATTCCGCGCCTGCCATTGCGTTTGGATTTTTATTAATACCGCTCCTTGATGTATTAAGGGTAATTGCTCTGCGAGTTTATCAAAGCAGATCGCCGCTTGCGCCCGACCGGAATCATCTTCATCATTTATTGCAAAACAAAGGTCTTACACATACGGAAGTAACGATCACATTATTAACTGCAGAATTTTTGTTTGCAGGAATGACCTTATTGCTGCAAAACGCTGACATCCATCTTGTACTTACCGCCCAATTTGCTTTGTTCTTCGGTTCCGTTTTTATACTGAAGCAGTTTATCCCGGTACGTCGCAAACTGCGTATCGTGAGGGAAGAAGCAATTGCTGATGAGAAGGACGATCTGAAAGTTTATCCCATTTTTCCTGTGAAGGAAAAGATTTCACGAACCGAAGATTGAAATCCTGATCTATGAAGTGAATCCTTAGCTTTGTTCCATTCAAACTTGTCTTTATGCATTCTGAAGAAGAACTCGAATTAATAATTGACGATGCGGAGCAATCAATGAACAAAGCCATCAGCCATCTCGAAGCGGAACTGGTGAAAATACGCGCAGGTAAGGCGAACCCGAACATGATCGACGGAATCTTTGTTGAATACTACGGAAATCCCACACCAATAAGCCAGGTTGCTAATGTTGTGATCCTCGATGCACGCACGATCGGGATCCAGCCATGGGAAAAAAATATGTTACAGGCGATCGAACGGTCGATCCTGCAGGCGAATATCGGGATCACCCCGCAGAATGACGGTAACCAGATACGTTTGTTCTTGCCGCCTTTAACTGAAGAACGCAGGAAGGAACTGTTCAAGAGAGCGAGTGCGGAAGGTGAACATTCGAAAGTTGCTATCCGCAACATCCGCCGCGACGCGATCGAAGAGATCAAAAAACTTCAGAAAGACGGGCTGAGCAAGGACATCGCAAGTGATGCCGAAGACTCAATACAGGAAACAACCAATAAATATATCGCGCTTGTTGACAAACACCTGGCTGCAAAAGAAAAAGAAATGATGGCCGTTTGACAACTCCACCAATGAATTCGGTGATCCAATATTTTGAAACTATTCCCTCCTGGCACCGCGCATTGTTGATTGCGGGTGGCATTAGTTTTTTCTGGCTGCTCGAAAGCGCGATACCACTGTTTCAATTTGACTACAATAAATGGCGGCACGCAGGTGTAAATATTTTTTTTACGGTGACAACGCTTGTAATAAATTTCTTTTTTGCTTTACTGGTTGTGTTTTCCAGCGCATGGTGTGTGCAAAACGGATTTGGACTTCTGCAATGGATCGCAATGCCGGTCTGGCTGGAATTGATCGTTGCCTTCCTCGTGCTTGATCTTGTGAGCGCATGGCTTATTCATTTTATTCAGCATAAAGTAAATTGGATGTGGAAATTTCACATGATACATCATGCGGATACGCATGTAGATACTACGACTGCAAACAGGCATCATCCGGGTGAAAGCATATTCAGGGCGGCCTTTACCACGTTAGCTGTGCTCATTTGTGGTGCTCCCATGTGGCTTGTTCTTTTGTACCAAACGGTGAGCGTTGCCATGTCGCAGTTCAACCACGCAAACATTAAGATGAACCGGCGCTTCGATAAAATATTGTCTTATGTTATTGTGACCCCCGATATGCACAGAGTACACCATCATTTTATACGGCCCGAATCCGATTCTAATTTTGGTAACATATTTTCCTTCTGGGATAAATTATTCGGCACGTATTGCACCACGCCCGTTGAGAATCTGCATTACGGCCTCGACCTTTTGGAGGGCAGAAATGACGAAGATCTTAAAGACCTTCTGAAAATTCCATTTGACAAAAAACTGTAGCACTCATTGCTGTACAAAATACTGCTCCACCGCATCAACTGCTCTTTGCAACCTTTCTTTATTGTTGCCACGTATCTCGACCCATGGTGTTTGCTGGTTGACGAGAATATCTTTGTACATGTTGTAGAGCTCTGATCTTTGTTGCAAATCAGGATATTCGCGCATAGGCTCCGCCACCCAGGGTAGATCGATCTCGCATAAAAGATACAAATCGTAATGCCTTTGTGCGATCTGGTCCAACACAAATTGATCGCATCGGTCAAAGACATATTC
>DASQJI010000302.1:0-2398 GCA_035631175.1 Parafilimonas sp. | reverse complement strand
TATCTTATTAATTCAGCAAACTTTGTCGCTTGCCATCATTTTCAGTACCTGGAAAAATATGATATTCTAAAGGATGTTGAACATGGTGCTACATTTTTATTGAATGCTCCTTTCCCGACAGAAGAGGTCTGGAACAATCTTCCGAAGAAAATACAGGAAGAGATCATCGAAAAGAAACTTAAACTATATGTGATCAATGCATCGAAAGTAGCACGGGAAACGGGCATGGGCTCACGCATCAATTCGATCCTGCAGACGTGCTTCTTTGCAATCTCCAACGTAATGCCAAAAGAAGAAGCGATCAGTTACATTAAAAAGGCAATCCGCAAAACTTATGGGAGAAAGGGAGACGAAGTTGTGAAGAAAAATTTCGAGGCCGTTGACAAAGCATTAGAAAATTTGTTTCTTGTCGATTATTCCGCCTACACCATTGGCGAAAAAGAAATTGAAAAGGCTGTGACAACAAATGCCGATGACTTTATTCAAACCGTTCTGGCAAAGATCATCGCCGGTGAAGGAGACGACTTACCCGTGAGCGCCTTCCCTGTCGACGGCACGTACCCGTCTGCTACGACACGTTATGAAAAAAGAAATATAGCAGAACAGGTTCCTGTGTGGGACCCGCAATTATGTTCTCAATGCGGAAAATGTTTCTTTGTCTGTCCGCATGCTGCTATTCGTCCGAAAGTGTACAGCAACGGTTTATTGAAAGATGCGCCGGATTTCTTCAAACACACTGCTCCCATCGGCAAAGAATTTTTCAAAGACCAGGAATCATATACGCTCCAGGTCGCAGTGGAAGATTGCACCGGCTGCAGCCTTTGCGTAGAAGTTTGCCCAATCGAAAGTAAAACGCAACCCGGCCATAAAGCGATCGACATGAAGGATATTCTTCCTTTGAAAGAAACCGAAAAGACAAATTGGGATTTCTTTATTTCACTTCCTGACATAGATCGTACAAGAGTGAGCCGCACAACAGTCAAAGGTTCCCAGTTATTTGAACCGTTGTTCGAATTCTCGGGGGCATGTAGTGGATGTGGAGAAACACCCTACCTCAAACTGCTTACACAATTATTCGGCGACAGGATGGTCGTTGCTAACGCTACCGGCTGCTCATCGATCTTCGGTGGAAATTTACCAACAACTCCATGGGCTAAGAACTGTGAAGGCCTTGGTCCCGCCTGGGCGAACTCTTTGTTTGAAGACAATGCTGAATTCGGCCTCGGCATCAAGCTGGCAACCGACATGAAACGCAACTACGCAATTTCATTGTTGCAAACATTAAGAGAAGAGGTTGGTGGCGAGTTGATAGATGCTATCTTGTCGAACACAGAAGCCATCGAAGCCGACGTAATAAAACAAAGGCAAAATGTAAATGAGTTGAAGCGCAGGCTTAAGGAAATTGACAAGCCGGAGGCTTCACAATTATCGGAGGTGGCTGAATTTCTGGAACACAAATCTATTTGGATCATCGGGGGTGACGGCTGGGCATACGATATCGGCTTTGGCGGATTAGATCATGTATTATCGACGGGGGAGAATGTGAATATACTTGTTCTTGATACGGAAGTTTATTCAAATACAGGCGGACAAAAATCAAAATCATCTCCTATAGGCGCCAGCGCGAAGTTCTCCATCAAAGGGAAGACGACAGGAAAGAAAGATTTAGCCATGCAGGCAATTGCACATGGCGGCGCATACGTTGCTGAAATTGCGATGGGCGCAAATGATGTGCACGCGCTAAAAACAATTCTTGAAGCGGAAGCATATCCGGGCCCTTCCCTCATTATTGCATACAGCCATTGTATTGCGCACGGATATGATATGTGCCACGGATTGGAGCAACAAAATCTTGCGGTCAAATCGGGTTACTGGCCTCTGTTCCGTTACAACCCGTTAAAAGAAAGAGGACAAAGATTTGTAGTTGACAGCAAAGAACCATCCATTCCTATGGACGAGTTTTTATACCATGAAAACCGGTTCGCTACGATCAAAAATAATTATCCTGAAAAAGGAGTTGAATTCCTGGCAATGGCGAATGAAGGCATGCGCAGGCGTTTGGAAAGGATCGAAGCGTTGAAGGCATTGTAAAAAAAATTAAAAATCAAAAGTCAATAGTCAAAGACGGTTCCCGAAATTTTGACTCTTGACTTTTTAGTTTGAAAGTCATCGTGAATTTCTAAACTATCTGACGTCATGTTCCGCAATTATTTCAAAACCGCTCTGCGCAATTTTCAGAAGAACAAAATTCTCTCCCTGATAAATCTCGGCGGATTATCCATCGGCATTGCTGCTGTGTTGCTAATTGGGATGTATATAAATGATGAGACAAGTTATGATAACTTCCAGGCGAATAAGGAGTCGATATATCGCGTCGGTTTTCATTTCTGGCAAAATG
>DASQJI010000301.1:0-5287 GCA_035631175.1 Parafilimonas sp. | reverse complement strand
ATGGTCATGATCGATAACGCTTAAACGAATATTTTTTATTTCATAGTCCGCCGCCCAGGGCATTATGAGCAGTTGTACCGCGGGCAGGATAAATATCACGCGCAGTATGGACGGGTCACGAAAGATCTGCCTGAATTCTTTTTGTAATAAAAATTTTAGTGTGCGCATGACAGAAAACTTTACTGAGCGACGAGTGAGATAAAAGCTCCAAATCACAAAATCGCAAGCTCCAAAGAAAAAGTTCCAAATGCCAAATTGCAAGCTCCAATTAAAAAGTTCCAAATGGCAAATTGCAAGCTTCAAATAAAAAGTTCCAAATCACAAATCACAAGCTCCAAAGAAAAGCCAATGAAAAAATGAGAAACAGCTGATTCAATCCGGAACGTTACTTTTTTAATTTTTATTTTTTAATTTATTTCATTCTTGGAACTTGTTTCTTTGTGTTTTTGCAACCATCGTCTCACTCTAATCTTATTTTAAAATTTTTTATTGCCAGTAATAAAAAGAAACTCGTCATTCCAAACAGTACGAGTGTTTCTTTCCAGATCGTTTGAAGCCCCGTTCCTTTGATCATCACCGACTTTATAATAACATAATACCATTTTGCAGGCACTATGTTGGACAGCAGCCGCAATGGTAATGGCATGTTTTCGATCGGAAACATAAAACCGCTTAACATCACCGTTGGAAGAAACATGGCCATGAGGGATATGAACATGGCAGTCTGCTGCGATTCCGCTCCTGCCGAAATCAATAGACCCAGCGATAATGAAAGCAGTGTAAATAAAATGCTTTCAAAAACCAGCAATGCCAAACTGCCGTTGATTGGAACTTCAAGTACAAATACGCTCAGCAACAGGATGCTTGCAATATTTACGGTTGATAATACAAGGTAAGGTACTGCCTTTGCCATGACTACGAGTTGTGGCCGCATTGGCGACACCAGCATGACCTCCATGGTGCCCAGTTCTTTTTCTTTTACAATGGTGATGGCAGTCATCATTGTACACACAAGTAACAAAACCATCGCCATCACCCCGGGTACAAAGTTGTAAGCGCCTAACTGTTGCGGATTATACAACATGCGTACCTCGGTGTCGATGGTGTACGGCATTTTTGCGTTGTTCGTGACGCGCTTTTGAAAATCCATAATGATCGACGTGGCATAATTTGTCAATGTGTTAGCTACATTGGGATCAGACGCGTCAGCAATAAGCTGGACCTGTGTTTTGTTCAGGTGCTCAATGTCGTCCGCGAAATGCTGCGGTATTACAAACGCGAGCTTGATCTTACCTTGTTTAAATGCATTTTCAATTCCGTCGTAAGAATATAAATTTTCTTCCACGTCGAAATACCGGCTAGCATTCATTTGGATGATCAATGATTGAGACGATGCATCTTTGGAATTATCCAGCACTGCGATCTTTGCATTTTTTACTTCGTTCGTAAGTGCAAAACCAAAAATGATGATCTCCACGATCGGCATTCCCAGCAGGATAAACATGGTACGCCTGTCCCGAAATATGTGATGGAATTCTTTTCTTACAAATGAAAAGAATTGTTTGCGCGCAACCCCTAAAGAGGGATTACCCAATTTCTTAAAATTATTTTCGCGCTTTTTCATCTTTTATTCACGTCGGCCTGTTAATCTCCGCGCTTAGCTTTTCGAGCGAGTTTTAAAAACACATCATCCATTGATGATGCGTTGTATGTTGTTTTCAAAGCTGATGGTGTGTCGAGTGCTTCTATTCTGCCATCAACCATGATGCTTACACGGTTGCAATATTCCGCTTCATCCATGTAGTGCGTGGTCACAAACACGGTGGTGCCGCCATCTGCAGCCTCGTAGATCATGTTCCAGAATTCTCTGCGTGTAACCGGGTCTACTCCTCCTGTCGGTTCATCCAAAAAAACAATCGCAGGGTCGTGAAAAAGAGCGACGGAAAATGCAAGCTTTTGTTTCCACCCGAGTGGGAGCGATTTCACCAAAACATTTGCTTCTTTTTCCAGCCGAAGGTGATTAAGTATCGATTCCGTTTTGCTTTTGATGTACCGGTCTGTCATGTGATAGATACCACCATAGAATTGCATATTCTCCTTCACCGTTAGATCTTCATACAAAGAAAATTTCTGGCTCATGTACCCAATGTTACTTTTGATCTTCTCATTCTGTTTATAAACATCATATCCTGCCACGGTTGCCTCGCCGGATGTCGGCAATGACAAACCGCACAACATGCGCATCGCAGTGGTTTTACCGGCACCATTAGCCCCGAGAAATCCAAATATTTCTCCCTTTTGAACTTCAAAACTTATCTCGTTCACAGCAATAAAATTTCCAAACCTTTTAGTCAGCTTGTTCGCTGTAATTCCACCAGAAGAAGGACGGGTATTCGATTTTGATGTATGGTTTTCCTTGTTCAATGTTCTGCGGTTATGAGTATTCTTTCATCAATGCGATAAAACAATCTTCGATGTCGGGTTTTACTTGTTGAAGTATTGCATGCTCGTTCACGCGCTCAGCAATAAACTTAGCAAGCGACTCCTCGCCATCCCCATCCTTCAAAACCACATGATGATATTCACCGAATGGGTAGGCATCCTCCACAAAATCTGACCGCTGCAAATCTTTGAGTAAATGAAGCATGGTTTCTGATTTTACAGCCCATAACGGTTTTGAAAATTCTTGCACGATTCCTTCAGGAGTATTTATCGATAAAATTTTTCCGCTCTGAACCAACGCAACCCGGCCACATAAACTTGCCTCATCCATATAGGGTGTGGATACGAGAATGGTAATGCCCTGTTGTTTCAAATTTTTAAGCATGTCCCAAAATTCCTTGCGCGACACTGCATCTACACCTGTTGTTGGTTCGTCAAGGAACAGAACCGATGGACGATGTATCAATGCACAACTGAGTGCAAGTTTTTGTTTCATGCCGCCGGACAATTTGCCGGCTTTCCTTTCTTTAAAAGGCTCTATTTGTTTGTAGATGTCTTTTATCAAGTCGTAGTTCTCGTGTATTGACGTATTGAAGATGGTGGCGAAGAAATCAAGGTTCTCCTGTACGGTAAGGTCCTGGTATAATGAAAACCTGCCGGGCATATAACCAACACGTTTCCTTACCGCTTTGTAATCTTTCACTACATCAAAGCCGGCCAGTGTCGCGTGGCCTTTGTCCGCCAGAAGCAAGGTTGTAAGAATTCTGAACAATGAGGTTTTCCCCGCACCGTCCGGCCCAATGATGCCAAATAATTCTCCCGGTTCCACTTCAAATGAAATGTCATCGAGAGCGGTGACGAGTTTCTTTTTTGTCCCGTACGTTTTTACGATATCTTCAACAACGACGCCCCCGCCCCCTAAAGGGGAGGAATTGCCTTTTTTAACTACGTTCATTCTTTAGTCTGCATTTCTACAATGGGTCAATTATACAATCAATTTAGTGCTGAACTTTAGTCTATCTGTTCGCAACTTGAATTCACTGTCTTTAAGGGGATGGGGGCAACACCACTTCTCCGTACATGCCGATCTTTAAGTAGCCATCATTCTTCACTTTTATCTTGACTGCGTATACAAGATTTGCTCTTTCTTCTTTTGTCTGGATGGTTTTCGGAGTGAACTCTGCCTTGTCCGAGATCCAGGTGATGGTACCCTGATAATCCTTATATTTTTTTTCGCCCTCATCGATCATCACTTTCACCTGCTGATTCAATTTCACCTGCGACAGTTGCGCACCGGTGATATAGGCGCGAAGGTTGAGCGTAGACAAATCGGCTATCTTGTACAGCGCTTTCCCCGCTGCGACCACCTCGCCCGGCTCGGCGTATTTTGTAAGTATCGTGCCGTTTACCGGGTTAATTATATTGGCCCTTTTTATTTGGTCCTGCAACTGCTCGGCCTGCTTTTGCAACGGTTGAGCTTCACTTAAGATGCCGCGGTTTTGTGTTGACACATTATTTTTTTGTACGTTCATTTGCTGCTTCGTCACGTCCATTTGTTTTTGCATAGCATCGATCTGAAAACTAATGTCGTCCAGTTGTTTTGTTGTAGCCGCATCAGCTTTGACCAGTTTTTCGATCCGTGCTTTTTCATGCAGCATGTTTTGCATCTGCGACTGCTGCACTGCAAGCTGGTCCTGCAACATTTTAACCTGCGGTTGCACGTCTGCAGTCTTTTGATTTAACGACCCGATAGAAGCTTCCACCTGTTCCTTTTGCAATACGAGGTTCGTGGCATCGACTGCGCCTACGATACTATCTTTTGGGATCGTTTGCCCTTCCTGCACGTTGAATGAAACCAATTTTCCGGGAATCTCAGAAGACACTATCGTTTCATTCGCTTCAAAAGTTCCCTGCGCATCAAACTTATTTTCATCGTTGTTGCAGGCGAAAAAAAGAAGAGCGGGAATAACCAAACGCAAAAATATTTTCTTCATGTTAGTTTATTTAATGCCTGATATGGTTTGATACGTGATGCGGGCCTGCAATAGTTGAAGCTCATGAGTTATGCGGGCTTGCCTCGCCTGGTCTTCGGCATTTACCTGGATCAAAAAATCATTGGCTGTTATCACGCCGTTTTCAAGTTGAGCTTTTGCAGCTTCCGTCACCTTGTTTCGCAGATCAACGATCTGGTTGTCTTCGGCGATCAGTTGGATCATTTTATCAATCTCAGCTTGCTGCTGTTTTAATTGCGTATTTGTATTCAGCAGGAAAAGATCTTTCTCCACGTCAACCATGCTGTTGTTGATTTCCACCTGCTCTCTTTCTTTTCTGGAAGTATAGAGGCCACCAAAATCCCACGAAAACCGCAGGCCGGTGAAATAGAAAAAAGCAAATTTATTTTCAAGGAAATTCAACGCCGGCTTTCCATAACCGCCCTGGAAAAACACACTCGCTCTTGGAGTATTGTTTGCATCGATCAATTTTAACTGGCTGCTGTTCAGTCGCTGCCTCGCAGAATATAACTGCAGCTCCGGGCGCCGGATATTTTCTGCGGAAACATTTTCAGGGGAAGGCGGCCGTTGGAAGACGGCATCTTTATTCACGGATTGGTTAATAAACAGGCCGATCGTTTCAAGCAATCCCTTTCGGCTGGCTTCCAACTCCGTTGTACGTTGCTCGCTTTGAAGTAATTGGGCCTGTAATAAATTCAAATTTGACCTGAATGCGACGCCGTTATTTACCTGCGCTTCTACAGACTTGATCCCGGTTTTCAAGTCATTCTTTACCAATTCGGCTTGCTTCAATTGCTCATCGAGAAAGAGGACACTTAAATACAATTGGTTGA
>DASQJI010000300.1:0-1858 GCA_035631175.1 Parafilimonas sp. | reverse complement strand
ACGCTGGCGATGATCATTTCCAAAGTGGCGATCAAAGAAAGGGTAAGAAAGGTCGCTTTTAGCGGAGGCGTTTTCCAGAATGCTCTATTGGTGGATTTAGTAAATTTACAATTATCGAAGAGTTTCGAATTATACTTTCATGAGCAAATGCCACCTAATGACGAATGCATCGCTTTTGGTCAGCTGCAACATTCTCTAAATATCACGAGAAAAAACTAATGTATGTGTTTAGCAATTCCGGGTAAGATTCAGTCGATTGAAATAAATGACGGCGTCAGACTCGCAAAAACATCTTTTGGCGGCATCATTAAAAATGTGACCCTTGAGTTGCTTCCTGAAGCACAAGTGAATGACTATATACTTGTGCACGTGGGCGTTGCCATTAGCAAAGTGGACGAAGAGGAGGCCTTGACGGTTTATAAATACCTCGAAGAGTTGGGAGAGTTGACGGATTTGCACAATGAGTAGGGTGGGAATTGGGAATTAGGATTTTGGAATTAGGATTTGGGAATTAGGAAATAGGATTTTGGCGTAGGCGCGATTTTGATTTTCTATTTCGAATTTGTGTGTTCAGATTGAAATTTATTTGTTGAATTTTTTTGTCATTTGGAATTGGGATTTTTTGCGATTTGGAACTTGTCTTTTGAGATTTTTTTGTCATTTGTTATTTGTTTCTTGAGATTTTCTCTGGTTTGAAATTTTCAAACCGTTCAATGTTACTATAAGATCAATGAGATACTTGTCTGAGTTCCGTTCACCGGAGTTGGTTGAAAGCCTGCTGAAGAAAATCAAGCACACGGTTACAAGAGACTGGAATATTATGGAAGTGTGCGGCGGGCAAACGCACTCGCTGGTGAAAAATGGCATTCTCAACATGCTCCCGTCCAACATCGAAATGATACACGGTCCGGGATGTCCTGTGTGTGTAACGCCGGTGAGTCTGATCGATAAAGCTGTGCATCTCGCGATGGAACATAACGTGGTACTTTGTTCGTACGGTGATATGATACGTGTGCCTGGCTCCGGCATCAGCTTGCTCGAAGCAAAAGCCAAAGGCGCAGATGTTCGCATTCTCTATTCGCCGCTTGAAGCTGTAACGATCGCGAAGGAAAATCCGGACAAGGAAGTTGTTTTTTTCGCGGTTGGATTTGAAACGACAGCGCCCGCAAATGCATTGTCAGTTATAAACGCTAAAAGAGCAGGGCTACAAAATTATTCAATCCTCGCATCGCACGTCCTGGTGCCGCCTGCGATAGAAGGAATAATGGATGATGAGCTCAGCAATGTGGATGCTTTTCTCGGCGCGGGGCACGTATGCGCGATCATGGGTATTCATGAATATTATCCGCTTGTTGAAAAGTATAAAGTGCCTATCGTAATAACCGGTTTCGAACCAGTTGACCTGCTTGAAGGAATTTATATGGTTGTAAAGCAACTTGAGGCGGGAAAGGCGAAACTGGAAAACCAATATGCAAGAGTTGTGAAGGAAGAAGGCAATATAAAAGCGCAGGAAACCATTTATGAAGTATTCGACGTAACAGACCGTCTATGGCGCGGAATGACTGTTATCCCGATGAGCGGTTACAAAGTCAAGGATGCATATAGTGATTTTGATGCAGACAAAAAGTTTGCTATTGATATTGCGGAACCGCTGGAAAATTCTGGCTGCATTGCAGGGGAGATCATGAAAGGAATAAAAAAACCTTTCAACTGTCAACACTTTGGCAAACGATGCAAACCAACAACGCCGCTGGGCGCGCCTATGGTTTCCAACGAAGGTGCATGCGCCGCGTATTATCATTACGCAGGATTAGCGAAAGGGGTGGAGATTTAGGATTTGGTTTAATTGCAGATTGCA
>DASQJI010000299.1:0-2373 GCA_035631175.1 Parafilimonas sp. | reverse complement strand
AAAAGCCTTGACAAAAGCGCGCTGCTCCAACTGGCCTTGCATGGGCTTATCATAAGTCTCGTAACGATTATCATACGCGTATTATGGGTTTTCGGCGGTGCTTACCACCAGCGCATTTTTTTTAGAAAACGCAGCGACGATCCGGGTGATACAGAACCTATCTCATGGAAGAATGTGCTGATTGTCGCCTGGACCGGTACACGCGGCGTGGTGAGCCTGGCCGCGGCACTTGCCCTGCCGTTAACACTAAGAAACGGCACATCCTTTCCGCAGCGCCATGCAATACTGCTGTTGGCCTTTATCGTGATATTTGTTACCCTCGTAGTTCAGGGATTAACACTGCCGCTGTTGATACGGATGCTGAAAATAAAACCGGAAGTTCGCCGGCAAAAACAGGAAGAAGATGAGTTGCAGCTTACTCTTACTGAAAACACTGTGCATTTTATAGATCGCGATTTTCCACTTGAGCTCGATGATAAAGTGCTGGACCAGCTAAAGAAGCAATACGGCTTCAACTACAACCTGCTTTCCAAAAAGAATACAGGGAATCGCAGCGAGCAAAAACAATATAGATCGCAGCTAAACTATATTAACGACCTGTTGTCGGCACAGCTTGAGATCATAAAATTTCAACGGGAGCTGTTGCTGAAGTTTCATACGGAAGGTACGTTTAACGATGAAACTATTACCAAAGCCGAACGCGATCTCGATATAGAAGAGCTGCGCCTGAATACAATGTTAGAGAAAGGCGGAGCCAATAGTCCCGTTGGTTGAAAAGCAAATCGAATTGTTGGCCGGAGACTAAACGGCGGAGTTAAATAGACGAGCGCGATGTACAAACATGGTAATTATGTAACTCATTCACTGAAAAGTGTAACATTTTATCCTCGTTAAGCTGCTACCTTTCACTATCTCTATTTCTATACTTACCTATACCAATAGTTACAACAAAATTTCGCGGTAAACAGTTATTAAATGCTGGTGATCCTGGTATCTAAAAGGACTGCATGATCGCACACACAATTAAATCTAAATTATGAAATCAAGAACGTTTGCAAAACCCCTTTTTACAACCCTTTTCTTTTTAGCAGTTCTGCTATCTTCAATAGCTCCCTTGCATGCCCAGGATAATACTGCAGCAGTTACAACTTCTAAATTTACTGTACGGGAAGACAATGATCGTGATGGTATAAAGAACAGGAAAGATAAATGTGCCGAAACTCCGGCGGGTGTCGCGGTAGACGCCCAGGGCTGTCCCCTTGATACTGACAAAGATGGAGTAGTTGATTATTTAGACAAGTGCCCCGATGTGCCCGGTTCGGCTGATATGAATGGCTGCCAGGACAAAGATAAAGATGGCGTAGCCGATAACGATGATAAATGCCCCGATGTACCGGGTTCAACAAGATTTGAAGGCTGCCCCGATAGTGATGGCGATGGTATCGATGATGCGAAAGATAAATGCCCTAACGCAAAAGGATTGGATATGTTCCAGGGTTGCCCCGATACTGACGGGGATGGTGTTGCAGATACTAATGATAAATGTCCTGATACGCACAAAGGGATTAAAGTAGATGTAAATGGTTGCAATGCGGATATTGATAAGGATGGCGTTGCAGACACGGAAGATAAATGCCCCGATACAAAAAACGGCATAAAGGTCGATGACAAAGGATGCCCTGTTGATGCAGATGCTGACGGAGTGGTAGATTCAGAAGATAAATGTCCTTCAGTAATGGGCGATGCAAACAATAACGGTTGCCCCCTGGTAAAACCGGACGTGGCAAAACGCTTAGAGTTTGCTGCACGCGGAATAAATTTTGAGACAGGAAATGCAACTATAAAAGCCGCTTCTTATCCAATGCTGGATGAGGTAGTATCAATCATCAGTGAATACAAAGACTATGATTTGAAGATGGGAGGGCATACAGATAACGTCGGAGATGATGCCAGCAACCTGAGACTTTCTCAAAACCGTGTGGATGCGGTAAAAACTTACCTAGTAAGCAAAGGTGTTTCTGAAAGCAGGATCGCAGCTACGGGATATGGTGAAACAATACCCATCGGCGATAATAAAACTGCAAAAGGAAAAGAAGAAAACAGGAGAGTTGAACTGCAGCTTGTTTTACGAGGCTTGTAAGAAATAAAATTGTAACAAAATAAAATTAGCCCCTCGAAAGAAAACCGTTCGCAAACACCGGGCGGTTTTTACTTTTGCGCAACACGAAAAATTGCCGAAAGAGACTGAAAGTCGCTTGGCACGCTGCTGTTTATTTCACTGTTCTGGGACACGAGCGACTGCGCGCATGGTCCCGCGAGTCCCTCGAGTCCCTGGGTTTGCAACTGAGCAACCAGTAATTTTACATCAGGTTG
>DASQJI010000298.1:0-24662 GCA_035631175.1 Parafilimonas sp. | reverse complement strand
AGTCGAAGTCCTTGCATATGTTATCTTCAACGAGAGAACTAACTAATTCAACTCTGCCTTTAGAAATTTCGCCGTGTAGCTTTCTTTATTTTTGATGAGTTCTTCAGGCGTTCCTTCAAACAATATCCTGCCGCCGCCATCACCGCCTTCGGGCCCGAGATCAATAATGTGATCCGCGACTTTTATCACATCAAGATTGTGCTCGATCACAAGCACCGTGTTACCGCGATCAACCAGCTTGTTCAGTACATCCAGCAAGTGCTGGATGTCTTCAAAATGTAAACCCGTCGTTGGCTCATCGAGTATGTAAAATGTTTTGCCGGTATCGCGCTTTGATAACTCTGTCGAAAGTTTCACGCGTTGTGCCTCGCCTCCGCTTAACGTGACGGCACTTTGGCCTAGCGTTATATAGCCGAGGCCCACTTCATCCAGCACTTTTATTTTCCGGTAGAGATATGGCACGTTCTGAAAAAATTCCACCGCTTCTTCCACTGTCATGTTCAATACATCTGAAATCGATTTCCCCTTATACCGTATTTCGAGTGTTTCCCGGTTATAGCGTTTCCCATTACATTTTTCGCACGGCACATACACATCCGGCAAAAAATTCATCTCGATCACACGCATGCCGCCGCCTTCGCACACATCGCAGCGGCCGCTCTTCACGTTGAACGAAAATCGACCGGCAGTATAGCCCCGGATCTTTGCCTCCGGAATTGCAGCAAACAATGTTCTTATATCAGTGAAGAAACCACAGTAAGTGGCGGGATTGCTTCTCGGTGTTCTGCCGATCGGCGACTGATCGATCTCTATCACCTTATCGATATTCTCAAGGCCTTTAATACTTTTATATTCCAGCGGGATCATCTTCGAATTGTATGCATGCTTCGAAAGAATCGGATACAGCGTTTCATTGATCAAAGTGGATTTACCGCTGCCGCTTACACCGGTCACCACAATAAACTTACCCAGCGGAAAATTTGCATCTACAGTCTTCAGGTTGTTGCCTTTGCAACCTTTCAACTGCATCACCTTTCCATTGCCCTTTCTCCGTTCCTCCGGAATGGCAATGTGATGGATCCGGTTCAGGTAACTGGCCGTCAGCGTTTGCAACTTCAGCATTTGCGCAGGGTTTCCTTCGGCCACAATCTTTCCGCCGTGAAAACCGGCCCTCGGCCCTATATCGATCAAATGATCCGCAGCCAGCATGATGTCTTTGTCGTGCTCCACGACCAATACGCTGTTGCCGATGTCGCGTAAGTTTTTTAATGCGTCTATCAAACGATGATTGTCCCTTTGATGCAAACCGATCGACGGTTCATCTAATATATAGGTGATCCCCTGCAACTGCGAACCAATTTGCGTCGCAAGGCGAATACGCTGGCTTTCGCCGCCGCTCAATGTTTTCGATGGTCGATTAAGTGTTAGATACGTTAATCCGACATTGAGCAAAAATGTTAATCGTTCTCTTATTTCCTTCACTACATCTTTTGCAATAGCGCGCTGTTTGTTGCTGATCCGTAATTCAATGCCATCAAACCATGCATACAGCTTGTCCAAATTCATTTCACTGAGCTGTGCAATATTTTTTCCATCCATTAAGAACCACAAGCTTTCTTTTTTCAATCGGCTGCCCTTACAGGTTTCGCAGGGGATCAGTTGCATGTATTTTTCAGCCCAGTCGCGCAGTGTTTCACTGTACCCGTTATTGAACCATCGTTTTAGCATATTTACGATCCCCTCGTAAGCAGTTCCGTCCCAACCTGCAGCCTCCGGCGACGAGTCGAAATCAAATTCAATTTCCTCGCCGTCTTCATTGCCGTATAACAAAATATTCAGTTGCTTTTGCGGTAGTTTATTGATCGGCGCATTTAGTGAGACTTTATGCTTTTTTGCAACATCCTGCACCGTACGATACACATGCGCTTCTCTTTCTTCTCCCAGCGGCGCTATACCACCCTCGCTAATACTTTGCGAAGGGTCAGGGATCACCGCGTCCATATTCACCTTGTACATTGTGCCCAATCCTTTACAGGTGGGACATGCGCCATAGGGCGAATTAAAAGAAAATGAGTTTGGCGACGGCTCTTCATAAGAGAGGCCGGTGTCTTCGCACATTAACTGCCTCGAATAACTGACCAGGTCGTCCTCTTTGGGGAAAGGCAACGATGACTTTCCCTTAGCAGGTGTTTCCGGCGTAATATCTATGTGTACAAACATGAGGTCTTTACCAAGCTTCAATGTTTGCTGAACGCTTTGGCTTAAACGCAACCTGAATTCATCGCTCACTTTTAGCCGGTCAACAACCACTTCAATATCGTGAATTTTATAACGGTCAACCTGCATCTTGGGAACAAGGTCTTTAATCTCCCCATCCACGCGCACTTTTACAAAACCCTTTTTTCGAATTTCTTCAAACAGCTCACGGTAGTGACCTTTTCTTCCACGTACCAGCGGAGCGAGAAGAGAGATCTTTTTGCCGTTGAATCTTTTGAAAATATTCATGACAATTTCTTCTTCGCTCCATTTCACCATTTTCTCGCCGGTATTATAACTGTAGGCTTCAGCTGCGCGCGCATAGAGCAGGCGCATGAAATCATAGATCTCGGTTACGGTGCCTACGGTGGAACGTGGATTTTTGTTGGTGGTTTTTTGTTCAATGGAAATTACAGGCGAAAGCCCTGTGATCTTATCTACATCAGGCCTTTCCATCTCGCCAATAAATTGCCTGGCATAAGCACCGAAGGTTTCCATATACCTCCGCTGGCCTTCTGCATAAATAGTATCAAATGCCAGTGATGATTTTCCGCTGCCGCTGATGCCCGTAATTACGACCAGTTTGTTTTTTGGGATCGAAATATCAATGTTCTTCAGGTTATGCGCACGGGCACCAAAGACTTCAATAAAGTCCTGGTGATTTCCGTCATTCATTTCTTCCATCACAACAAATATAGCGATGGATTAAAAAAGGATTTTTGTAAATCGGAGAACTGCCTGTCATGAACAATTTCAAACGCATCATTGTCCCAAGTCCGCATCTACATTTGCCACCTGCGCGGCGGTTAATGCAACGTTGTAGATCCTTATTTCATCGATCACGCCATTAAACCAATAAGGATAATCGGGCCGGCCAGTGGTACCAATTCTCAAATAATCTGTATTGGCAGTAAACGTTGCAACTTGTTTAGACTTGCCGACGAGTGTATCGTTCTTATATAATTTACCAACACCCGCATCATACGTGTAAACCAATTTGTACCAGTTGTTGAGCTGGATCAGGTTGTCCGCACTGTTTATCGAGTTCGATTGAAATTGATTATCGCCAAAAGTGCCATAAAAACTGCCGGTGTTGTTTAAGCCCATGAAGTAGTCTCCGCTCGATTGATCGTCGACTCCTTTCATAAGTATTCGCGACGTGGGTGGAAAACCCGTATAGTATCCCATTGGTTTGATCAAAACAACGAGTGAAATGCTGGAAGGATTTAAAGAAGGAGAATTCAGGGCGGTCATGTAACTGGTGGAGCCATCGAAGTAAAAGGCATTCTTTGGACGTCCCAGGTAATCTGTAGCTGACGTCACATTATAGCCTGTCAAGTGATTATTGTTGCCGCTGAAATCAGCGGTATTTCCTTTTGTGAATTTGTACCATGCGGCCAGATGCGCCTTGAGAGATTCAACAGAATTAGAAATGTTTTGGTCCGTTATTTTCGAAGTAGCGGGTTCCTTTTGACATGAAAAAAGAAACATTGCGAAACCGGTGAGGCATAACACAAAACCTGTGGCTGTACTTTTCGTTTTCATAATTGATATAATTGATAATGTGAGCGGGAAATTTAATGTCTTTGTGAAAAGAATTTGTATGACGCGATGAACCTGGTTGGAACTACTGCGAGAGCTGCTCAATTTCTGAAGCTGTTAGGGCTCGTTTATATATCCTGAGCTCATCGATCAACCCATTGAAAGAGTACGGAAAATTCGGGTCTTCATTCCGTCCAATGAACACATCCTGCGTGCTCGGCGTGAATGTGGTTGTAGCTGAAGCCTGTGCTTTCAAAATACCATCAACATAAAACTTAGCGTACGTCCCATTGTATGTGAATGCTATACTATACCACCTGCCCAGCCTTACCTTGTCCAAATTATCCACCACACCAGCCGCAGTGCCTTGCCCATCTCCGAAGGAGCCGACAAAATTTTCAAATTTTGTCGCAACCGTATCATAACAGCCGGTATAATTATAAAATGCCTGGTCGTTATAACCGAGCGTATATCTTCCGCTCCATGTGTCATTATAGCCTTTGCTGATAATGCGGTTATCATGACACGTGCCGGCCCAAAAACCTTTAGGCTTAATAACCGCGAACAGAGTAATTTTTTGAGGATTTAAAGAAGTCCTGTTTGCAACCGTCATATAACTGTTGCCATCAAACAGGTAGGCGGTTTTAGGAAGGCCCGCTTTACCCTTGGCCGGTTTTGCGGAATTGAAGATTACATTATTATTATTTCCGCTATGGTCGAGTACATCGCCATCAAAAGTGTACCACGCCACAAGGCCGGTCGACAGGCTGTCAATTAATGCATCGACGCTCCTTGCGTTATTGCGATCCCCAGCAACCGCATTATCTTTTTTGCAGGAGGATAATTGAAGGGAAAACGCAATTAATGTAAAACAAATGCAGGCAGGAACAATTTTCGTTGTCATAAGTTTAGTTGAATTACGGCGTTCAAAGCAAATGTATGGTTTTACCCAACTGACGATGTCGAAAATTTGCAGCACATCTCTTTATGCTGTTATCAGTTGCATTGAGTTGGTTTCCGAGCAACCGGGATGAAAACGATTTTGCTAATGCCGCATTCGTATTTATTTTTGCACCGCGAAAGTTCTTTGCATCACTTATCAAGAAAGGCTGAGGGAATGGCCCTGTGAAGCCTTGGCAACCTCTTTCATTTTAAAAGAAAGGTGCCAATTCCAGTCCTGGCGAAATACCGGGAACAGATAGGTCAGATAAAGCTGAAAATTTGATTTCATTATAATAAAGCTCTTCTGATTTATCAGGAGGGCTTTCTTATTTGGGCTGACCACGTTTTTCTTTTAAGTGCGTGAAGGAAGGAAACAAAGGAGACGTTTGCAGTAAGCGTCTCACGAGTTTCAATCGTTGCAGTGCTCTGGTAATTGTCGGAAATTAAACATACCAACGTTAGTTTCTGAACCTGGCGACTTAACATTCAATTAAATTTTTTTTTATCGATGAAGCGAAAACTCGATTACATTTGTGAAGCATTTACTTCACCGATGTTACAAACGCAACAACATAAAAATAACAACACTGTTCCTGAGTGTATTTGTTGCATTTGTTGTTGCCGCAAGGCATAACTATATAATATACCCCGCACGGGCTTTGCCCGGTTTTACGACTTCGATTCTCAATTTCAATTTACGCTCAACAAGATTTGAACTATTAAACACCATATCACACTTCCACATTCAAACATTTTTTTATGAGTAATTATCGTTTTGAAACACTTCAACTTCATGCAGGACAACAAATCGATCCAACAACAAAGTCAAGAGCCGTCCCTATTTACCAAACAACTTCGTATGGTTTCGATAACACCGAGCACGCGGCAAATCTTTTTGGCTTAAAACAATTCGGAAATATCTATACGCGCATCATGAACCCAACCACCGATGTGCTTGAACAACGCATCGCCGCATTGGAAGGCGGGGTTGCCGCGCTCGCAGTGGCGTCAGGACAAGCGTCGCAATTCCTCGCTCTTAATAATATTTTGCAGCCGGGTGATAATTTTGTTTCCACCACATTTTTATATGGTGGCACGTACAACCAATTCAAGGTTTCATTTAAAAGGTTGGGAATTGACGTTCGCTTCGCAGACGGCGACGACGTTGAAAGTTTTGTAAAGCACATCGACAAAAACACAAAGGCGCTTTATCTCGAAACGATCGGTAATCCGCGACTCAATATCCCGGACTTTGAAAAGTTTGGAGCGCTCGCGAAAGAATATGATCTACCATTAATAGTTGACAACACCTTTGGTGCCGGTGGGTATTTATTCCGCCCGATCGAATGGGGCGCAAACGTCGTGGTTGAATCAGCAACAAAATGGATCGGCGGCCATGGCACCAGCATTGGAGGACTGATCATCGATGGCGGTAACTACAATTGGGGCAACGGGAAATTCCCACAGTTTACTGAACCCAGCGAAGGCTATCATGGATTAAAATTTTGGGACATCTTCGGTGAAGGCAACCCGTTAGGCTTGCCAAACATCGCATTCATTATTCGCACCCGCGTAGAAGGATTGAGAGATTTCGGACCGTCGCTGAGCCCTTTCAATTCTTTCCTTTTTATCCAGGGCCTCGAAACCTTAAGCCTGCGCGTACAAAGGCATGTTGACAATGCACTTGAACTTGCACAGTGGCTGGAACAGCATCCGCAAGTTGAGTTTGTTTGGTACCCCGGCCTGAAGAGCAGCCCTTATTATGAGCTTGGAAAAAAATATTTGCCTAATGGCGCCGGTGGCATTTTGCAGTTCGGTATTAAAGGTGGCGTGGAAAATGGCCGCAAGTTCATCGACTCACTTAAGCTCGTAAGTCACCTCGCGAACGTGGGTGATGCGAAAACGTTGGCGATCCATCCTGCGTCCACCACACATGAGCAGTTGAGCGATTCAGAAAGAGAAGCTGCGGGTGTATTGCCTAATCTCGTCCGCATTAGTGCCGGGATTGAACATATTGAAGACATTAAAGCAGATTTCGAACAGGCATTCGAATCTGTGTTTGCAAAATCGTTTGTGTTGTAATTTTTGTTTTTTGTGTGACCAGCGGAAGTGCGGCCATTGTGCTTCCGTTGCGTCGCACACTTCTGCGTTCTGTTCGCTGTGCGGCAACGTTTCACGGCTTCAAAAGTTCATTATTTCTGTCCAGTACTGGTCGCCGGCAAACATTGAAAGTTTTCAAACGCTGAAACATCGAAACCAAAAAACATGGCAAAAACATTCACATACAACAAACCGTTCAATTTAGAAAACGGAGTTCTTTTAAAATCGCTTCATCTTGCCTACACAACGCATGGCAGACTGAATGATGACAAAAGCAATGTTGTTTGGATCTTTCACGCACTCACTGCAAACAGTGATCCGGCGGAATGGTGGCCGGGGCTGGTTGGCAACGATAAACTGTTTGATCCTAAAAAATATTTTATCGTTTGTGCAAATATGCCGGGCAGTTGCTATGGAAGTATCAGCCCTTTCGACCCAAACCCGAAAACGGGCGAAGCATGGTATCACGACTTTCCATGGTTCACGACCAGGGACATGGTGAGAGCATATAAATTGCTGAAGGATCATTTGCGTATCGACAAGATCCATATCGCGATCGGCGGTAGCATGGGTGGCCAGCAACTCCTGGAATGGGCGATCGAAGAACCGAAATTGTTTGAGTATATCTTTCCAATTGCCACCAACGCATTTCACTCAGCGTGGGGCGTTGCATTCAATGCATCACAGCGCTTCGCGATAGAGAACGATCTCACCTGGAAAGAAAAGCACGTTGATGCCGGCCTGGAGGGCATGAAGACCGCGCGATCTATAGCCTTGCTATCATACAGGAGCTATGATACGTACCGGCTAACACAAAAGATCATTTCAGGTGATTTAGCCAGCAAAGAACGCGGCGCAGAATCCTACCAGCAATACCAGGGAGAAAAACTGGCTCGTCGCTTCAACGCGTTCAGCTATTACTTTTTAAGTAAGGGAATGGATGCGCACAATGTGGGCAGAGACCGCGAATCGCCTGAAAAGGCTTTAGAGCAGATCCACGCGCGGGCTTTGGTGATCGGAATTTCGAGCGATATTCTTTTCCCACTTACAGAGCAGGAGTTCCTCGCAGCCCATATTCCGCATGCTGAGTACCGGGCAATTCATTCTCCTTACGGCCACGATGGCTTTTTACTTGAATATGAGCAGATCGAAGAAGCAATAAAGACTTTTTTGTATAACAGCGTCTCAGAAAAATCATTCGCATCATTACAATTCTAATTATGGGTAAGGCAATTAATAATATTGGAAAGCATCATCATAAAACGTTGGTCATTGGTCTTTTTGGTTTTGGCGTGGTGGGAGAAGGTTTGTATAAAGCGTTGCAGCAGACACCTTCACTCAAAGCCACAATAAAAAAGATCTGCATCAAGCATGCCGGTAAAAAGAGAAATGCTCCGGAAGAACTTTTTACCACGGATAAAGATGTTCTGCTAAATGACCCCGAAATAAATGTGATCGTTGAAGTGATCAACGAAAGTGAGCCGGCATTTGATATTGTTTCCACTGCGTTCCTGCACGGTAAGCACGTGGTGAGCGCCAGTAAAAAAATGATCGCTGAGCATTTGCCACGCCTGCTTGAATTACAAAAACAAACCGGCAAATCGTTTTTGTGCGAAGCTGCAGCCTGCGCCTCAATACCGGTGATCCGGAATCTTGAAGAATATTATGACAACGACCTTTTACATTCTTTGAAAGCGATCGTAAACGGTTCCACAAATTTTATTCTTACAAAGATGTTCGAAGACAAGCTCAATTTCAGCGAGGCGTTGTTGCTTGCGCAGCAACTGGGTTTCGCCGAAAGCGATCCGTCGTTAGATGTGGAAGGTTACGACGCAGTGAATAAATGGGCGATTCTGCTTACGCATGCATACGGTATTATCGAACATCCCAACAATATTGTTTTCAACGGTATTCAAAACATTCAACTGAGCGATGCCCTCGTTGCGAAAGAAAAGCACTTCGACATCAAGCTTGTGGCCCAGGCGAAGAAACTGGTCAACGGTAAAGTCGCTGCATTTGTTCTTCCGCAATTTGTGAAACAGGACGATCATTTATCCTTTGTAAAAAATGAATACAATGGGGTCGTCATCGAGAGTTCGTTCGCAGACAAACAATTTTTCTATGGAAAGGGGGCAGGAAGTTTTCCTACCGCGTCTGCTGTTCTCAGCGATATCTCGGCCTTGCGGTATAATTACCGGTATGAATACAAAAAATTATATCATCACACCGTTCATGAGTTAAGTAATGACTTCTACGTAAAAACGTATGTAAGCTTCGACGACTGGAAGTTCGTTCCCCGTGAACGTTTTGAATGGATCGAGGAATGGCATGCAGAAGCTGAGAGAAAATATCTTGTCGGTGTTTTGCCATTTAATGACCTGAAAGAAAATAATTGGTGGCGTAAAAATAATACGTCGCTCATCCTCGCACCAGAACCCGTTATTGAAGACGTTGAGATCAGAAAGCTTAAAAAGAAAAGTTTAGAACTTGCCGGTGTGTGACACAAGAACTTTTAAACCGGCATTTGCACAATCTACTCCATCCTTTTTACAGCAACAGATCTATTTCTAAAAACGCTGCCGTCAACTTCATACATGATCAGCGTTCACCCACCAACTGACTCTTTTAATCTTCTCGCGAACGCTCATTAAAAAAATTTATTTCCACATCTCAGTGAACAATTCACGCGCAGTCAAATTTTTTCAGACGATAATTCACGGCTCTTTTCATCTTTGTCTACGCGCAACTTCTCTGGAAAACAAGCGCACAAAGGCTTTCAGCTTTTCGCCGAAAAGAAAGAAAACTTTGTAGTTAAAAAAACCCAAACCACAAAAGAAAAAAAAAAAAAATTTGGCCCTGAAAGCCAGTTCCTGCTGATGTGCTTCATTTATAAATGCTTGCAGGAAAAAATTTATTTTACCGTTGAAAAAAGTAGAAAAAGCTGTCGAAAAAAATTTTTTTTTCAACATGAAAATTTTGATATTCGTTCTCTGTCCCAAAAAATTTTTTTCATTAACCTTGGAACAAATTTTTTGGTTTTTTTTTCCAGAATCAGAATCTACTAACTCGTTTAACGCTTGACTATTGCTATGATAAAATCCGCGGATAAAGTATGGGATAATTGTTTAAAAATAATTAAGGACATTGTAGAGTGGCAACATTTTAAAACGTGGTTTGAACCAATAAAGCCGATAGAATTAAACGGAAACGTCTTACTGATCCAGGTACCCAGTCAATTCTTTTTTGAATATCTCGAGGAGCATTATATCAACCTGCTTGCGAAAACGTTGAAGCGCGAATTGGGCAAGACCGCACGTCTTGAATATCGCATCATGGTTGACAGTGGGAACAAAGGAAAGAACGGGAGCATGGATGTTCCGGCCGGTAACATCAAGTTCTATAATAACAATGAAATGAGCTTCCCCCTGGTAATAAATGATGAAGTAAAGAACCCGTTCGTGATCCCGGGTTTGAAAAAAATGCAAATTGATCCGCAGTTAAATGCTGCGTACGTTTTTGACTCGTTCATAGAGGGCGACTGCAACCGGGTCGCGCGACGTGCGGGTAGAACTGTTGCAGAAAAGCCGGGCGCAAGTTCCTTTAACCCGCTTGTGGTATATGGCGGCGTGGGCTTGGGCAAAACGCATTTAGGTCAGGCCATCGGAAATGAAGTAAAGCGTGCACACCCGCATAAACTTGTGTTGTATGTAAGCAGTGAAAAATTTATTAACCAGTTCCAGGACCATAGCCGCAACGGCGCGATCAACGACTTCATTCATTTCTATCAGCTCATTGATATATTGATCATCGATGATGTACAATTCTTTGCCAAAGCTGAAAAATCACAGGATGCTCTTTTTGCGATATTCAATCACCTGCATCAAAGCGGGAAGCAACTTGTATTAACGTCGGACAAATCTCCGAAAGATCTTGACGGAATGCAGGAACGCCTGCTAAGCCGGTTTCGGTGGGGATTGAGTGCAGACCTCCAGGTCCCCGATTATGAAACACGTATCGAGATTCTCGAGCGTAAGATGAAGAATGACGGCCTCGAAATGCCGAGAGAAGTGGTGAAATATGTTGCCTACAACATCAGCACCAACGTGCGCGAACTGGAAGGTGCGATGATCTCATTGCTCGCGCAGTCTTCACTCAACAAAAGAGATATTGACCTGGAACTGGCAAAAAAAGTGCTTCGGAATTTTATACGCACAAGCAGTAAGGAGATCACTATCGATGCCATCCAAAAAATGGTGTGCGAATTTTTCGATGTGCCTTACGATAAGCTGCTCCATAAAACGCGCAAGCGCGAAATAGTCCAGGCGCGGCAGATAACGATGTATCTCGCAAAAGCTTTTACAAAAAACTCACTCAAAACTATTGGCGAACATTTTGGCGGCCGCGATCACACAACGGTGATCCATAGCTGCCAGACGGTAAAAGATTTGATGGACACTGATAGTCTTTTCCGGGAAAACGTAGTTGAGCTTACTCAAAAGGTGCAGTTAGCGGCGATGTAAGGACTATTGGTTTATTAGTCTATTTGTTTATTGGTTTAATCGTTTTAAGCCATTCCCAATATCCCAATATCCCAATTAACCGATCACCATTTATCATCTCAACACCATTTGCCTGTCTGCGTCTAGCCTCACGAGGATAAAGATCATAATTGTGAAAGTAAGTAAAGAAGAGCCGCCATAACTCACCAGCGGAAGCGGAATACCGATCACCGGAAATAATCCAACCGTCATACAAACATTAACGGCGATGTGAAAAAATAAAATGCTTGCTACGCTGTATGCATACACCCTGCTGAATGTGCTTCGTTGTCGTTCGGCGATCATTACAATACGGAACAGGAGCAAAAAATAAATTCCCAGGAACAGAAAAGAACCCATGAAGCCGAACGCCTCCCCCAGCGATGTGAAAATAAAATCGGTGTGCTGTTCGGGCACATACTTTCCGCGTGTTTGAGTGCCTTTCAAAAATCCTTTTCCGATAAAGCCACCCGAGCCAATCGCGATCTTGCTTTGCCTTACATTATAATCATCAGGTTTCACAGTAGTTCTGCCGGCAGCTTCCGAATTCTGTGCATGTTTGTTCTGGCTGCAATCGTAATCTTTACCAACTGCACTGTAAATGCGCTGGCTTTGATAACATTCGAATACATCATTAAAAATATACGGCACCAAAAATCTTTGAATACCTACGCACACAAACCAAACAGAAATGATCAGTATCAAAAAACCCCTTCTTTTCCTGACCTGGCGCCTGAACATGTAGATCAGCGATGCAGCGAGTGCTGTTAATACTATCGCAAGTGTGTTTTTCTCCACTACCAGCGTTGCAACAACCAGCGCGCCAAATGAAAATCCAACAACAAGGACGATACCAGGCAAACCTTCCCGGTACATCACAATAAAAAAGCTCATGTAAACCAGCGCGAGGCCCGATTCATGTTGCATTACAGAAAGCAAGGCAGGCAACATTGTGATCACCGCGGCAAAGAATTGCGAACTCAACTTTGTAAAATCCATATTGAGCTGCGATAAGAATTTCGCGAGTGCAAGCGCTGTGAAAATTTTGCACAGTTCTGCCGGTTGCAGATTAAATCCGGCGCCTAGCGGAATCCAGCTCTTTGAGCCGTTTATGTCTTTTCCAATTACAAACACCGAAAGCATTAGCACGATGCCGAAAGCATACAGGAGGTTGGAAAACGTAGGATATAGTTTGCTGTCACTTAAAATAATAAACGTGGCTACCACAATACAAAGACCCGTAAACAGAATTTGTTTGCTGTAGTTGGTATCGCCGTTAAAGAATGAACTTGCTTTGTAAGTCGCGGGGTTGTATTCAACCATAAAAATGCACAGAATGCCGATCGCAACCAGCAGCGCATATAACCACACGATCATCCAATCTACGCCCTTCGAAACTGATTTTGTGTAACTGTTCCTCATTTCAATGCGGTTTAGGCTTTCGTTGCTCCTCAGGTTTTAGCATGTCTTTCGTTGCCTTTGTTGAATCCGTATCGCCGTTGTCTTTCCGGTTTGGTTCGGCCTCGGGATCAAATTGAACTGGCTTCGTTGTTTCCAGGTTGTTTTGGAACACGGGTGCAGCGTCGGGATTTATTTTTTGACTTTGTTTGGCCAGCTTTATAGAATCCTGTTTGTAGTACCAGTGTTTGATCGCATCAGGCACGAGGTCTGCATTCGCAAGCCTTTCGATCTCGGGCTGCCGCTGAGCCGAAATAGTATCATGTAAATATTTTTCCATCATCAGCGATGCGATCGGCGCTGCCCATGTAGCACCATACCCTGCATTTTCAACCACAACACAAATTGCGATCTTAGGATCTTCTCTTGGAGCAAATGCAACAAAGAGAGAGTGGTTTTTGCCGTGTGGATTTTGAGCGGTTCCCGTCTTCGCGCAAATATTTACGCCTTCTATCTTCGCCCGTGCAGCTGTTCCAAAGGTGGCAACATCTTCCATACCGAGCTGAACCGCATTATAAGACGAGTCGCTGATGTGTGTTAGCGCTTCTTTTTTTATTCTGTACCGCCCCACAAATTCTGAATCGGCTGGGGTTTCCTTTTCAATGCTGTCGACAAAGTGAGGCGTGTAATAATACCCTTTGTTAGCGATGATGCACATTGCGTTCGCCATTTGCAGTGGCGTAACGAGCATCCTATCCTGGCCGATGCCGAGTGTTACAATGTTACAACTGTTCCATCGCGGCCCGCCAAAATCCCTGTTGTATCCTGATGTGTCTGGTACGTTCCCGTCATCTTCACCTGGCAGATCAATATTCAAGTCGACGCCCAAACCAAAATCGTTCATATACTCTTTCCACTTCAAATATCCTTTCTGAGTATTGTGGTATGCAGGATTATCTATGATCAGCCGGAACACATTGCTGAAATAAGAATTGCACGACCAGGCAATCGCAATACGCAGGTTCCGCGAATGGCCGGCGAAATGTTCCGTACACCGCACCGGTCTGCCGCACGAATAATATGCACCACCACAAGGATAGCCGTAACTGGGTGTGATGATGCCTTCGTCGAGCGCTATTAATGCATCGATCGGTTTAAAGGTTGAACCTGGCGGATATTGTCCCTTGATCGCACGATTTAGCAGCGGTCGTGCAGTATCTAAGATCAACCGCCCAAAATTCTTGCGTCGTTGACCGCCTGTGAGCATCGTCGGATCGTAGCCGGGTGACGTTGCCATAGCGAGTATGCCGCCCGTTTTCGGATTGATCGCAACGGCGCTTCCGATCTTGTGTTGCAATAATTTTTCTGCCAGTAATTGCAGATCGATGTCCATACTCGTGTATAGGTTCCTGCCTGCGATTGCAGTCGTGTCGAAAATGCGGTTGTTGTACGGCCCCTGTATCCGGTTCTTGTTGTCACGAATATATCGCTGTACACCGCGCTGACCCATAAGTACTTTCTCATAGCTACGCTCCAGACCGGTCATGCCAGCATAGTCGCCAGCTTCATATCCTTCGCCGGCATGACGTTTAAGGAAATTACTATCAACTTCTCCGAGGTATCCGAGCACATGCGCAGCAGCATGGAACGGGTACGCACGAACAGGTCTTTCTGTAACAGCAAACCCGGGAAACTTGTACATGCTTTCGTTCACGCGCGCAAACATTTCATCGGTAAGGAGCGGCGCGAACACACTTGGCTTATATCGCGAGTTTTTAATGATGGCTGTGATGATCCTTTTTCTGAATTCCGCAGTGTCGATGCCAAGGATAGAACAAAGAGCCGTTGTATCGATGCCTTTCATTTCCGACGGTGTAACCATCAGATCGTACATAACGGTATTCTCGAGAATGGCTTTGCCGCGACGGTCGTAGATAATTCCACGGTCGGGATAAATTACTTTGCGGTATATCGCATTGTTTTCTGCCTGTAGTTTATAATCAGTACTGAAGATCTGCAGGTTCAGGAGCTGTATGACGATGATAAGAAAAACGACTATGAACAGAATTTGGATGATCCGGCTCCTGGACTGATTGTAAACGGGCATTTTTGTATTTGCGGGGACTTTAAGTTCTCAGTGCAAAATTGACGATTACAAAATGATAACAACGTCAGCATGAAAAAAAAATTTCTAAAGAAAAGTTATACAGATATTCAGCAGACAGCATCAAAGTGAGCGAAGTCTTTTTGCAGCGGTTTCAAGTGTCTGTTCTTTTTTGGCAAAACAGAAACGAAGGACCTTATCGTCTTTCGCAGACTGATAAAAGCTGCTCATGGGAACGGTGGTCACGCGGAATTCTTTTGTGAGCCGGATCGCAAATTCTTTGTCATTCTCGTGGGTGATGTCTTCATAACTGTAGCATTGAAAATAACTGCCGTGAGATGTGATCGGTTTGAAATTGGTATCGGTCATCAGCGTCTGAAAATAATCTCTCTTTTGCTGAATGAATTTTCCAAGAGACAGGTATGCGTCTTCGTTATCAAGAAATTCCGCCAGCGCATACTGCACGAAACTGTTACAACTGAAGCAATTGAATTGGTGCACCTTCCTGAACTCCTTCATTAATGTGGGCGAAGCAATACAATAGCCAATTTTCCAACCGGTGCAATGGTAAGTTTTACCAAATGAGAAGCAAACAAAACTTCTTTCCAGCAAATCAGGATAGCGCAAAATACTTTCATGCGCAATATCGTCAAAGATCAAATGCTCATACACTTCGTCACTTACAATAAAAATGTTTGTTCCGTTTATGATCTTGCGCAGTTGCTTAATATCCGACGGCCTTAAAACCGCGCCGGTAGGATTGTGAGGAGAATTTATGATGATCGCCTTTGTCCTGTTGGTGATCTTGTTTCTTACTTCATCCCATGGCACACTGTATTCAGGGTACTGAAGTTGGACTAAAACAGGGACAGCTCCGTTTACAATTATATTGGGAATGTAACTGTCGTACGCCGGTTCCAGCACGATCACTTCGTCACCGGGCTGAAGTATGCTGGTGAATGAAGTGTAAATGGCATAGGTGCCGCCCGGGGTGATTGTTATCTGAGTTTCCGGATCAACAGCGGTCCCATACAATTTTTGCACTTTCATCGCAAGCTGCTCTCTCAACAAGGGAAGCCCGTTCATGTGCACATACTGATTGTATCCTTGCTGCATTGCTTTGTGCACCAGTTCAACCAGCTCATCACTCATCATAAAGTCCGGAAACCCTTGCCCAAGATTGATCGCATTATATTCAACAGCCAATTGGCTCATCACCGTGAAGATCGTTGTACCGGTATCGGGAAGTTTGGAATTCGAGATCATAAGAAAAGTGTTATGTCGCTTAAGGATTTAGGACTTACGATTTCGGATTTGGGATTTTTTCATCGTGCTTAATTTCTATTGATCAAAGTCTGCACGTTTTTATCCCCCTGCACGTTGTTCATTTGCCTTAGGATCCATTTGCTTTTCCATGCCACAAACCGGCTCACCGGCTTCACCGTGTATTCTTTTGGATTGGGAAGGCACGCAATGATCATGGCTGCTTCATTGCGAGAAAGGTTAATCGCATGCTTGTGAAAATACTGTTCTGCAGCCTCTTCAATTCCAAAAATGCCCCGCCCCATTTCAATTGTATTTAGATATACCTCGAGTATCCGCTGCTTCCCCCAAATCCATTCAATCAGTTTTGTATATATCGCTTCCAATGGTTTGCGCACGTAGCGCATAAAACCTTCTCCCTGGAAAAGAAAAACATTCTTCGCTGTTTGCTGGCTGATGGTGCTCGCCGCGGCTCCGGGTGCGCGACCGTTCTTTGATGGATCGTTATCCAAACTTTTTGAAATAGCATTCCAGTCGAAACCACCGTGCACCGGAAACAACTGGTCTTCTCCTGATATCGCCGCCAATTTCGCGTTGGCCGATATTTGGTCCCATGAAACATAGTCCCGGTGCAAACCGTTGCCGCTAAACACACTGCCGAGTTGCGTGATTGTTATAGGGGGCATCAACCATTTACACAGCAACAAGTAAATAAGCGAAAGCACAAAGCCATAAACGATCACTTTAAAAATAATTCTGAAAAATCTTCTGATAAACGAAGGCCTTCCGTTTGCCATGGCACCCGAAAGTACTATGAAGGTTTGGAAGAGATATATTCCACATGGTATTTTTTGCCAAGAACAAGGGTTGATTTGTGCGTGATGTGCAACAAGGTTCCGACGGCGAACACGCCTGTAGCAATAAGCACATTGGGTAAATTATCTTCTCCGAAATAAGGCGCGTCGTCGCGCAGTGTGTTGATAAGATTAAGCACAAGATAACCGGCGCCTCCAACCTGGAAGATGAATCCATTCCTGACGTAAGGAAACGATTCTTCCGGCTTCGGAAAAGCGTATATCTCATTTGTCGCAATGGTAAGTGCACCATAAAAAGTTGTGTCCTCATAAGGCATGCCCCAGCGGTTCGGCAGCACCTGTGTTACAAACGGCCTCAGGTATAAACTGTCATTTTCGATCTTGTGGATGAGCGCCCTGATCCATTGTTTGTTTGTCAATTGCAGTTCAATACTCTGTCCTGAAAACCATGTTTCGATAACCTTTCTATTGCTCTTGAGAACAACGATGTCCTGTGCTGTCGCAAGTTTGGAAATGAACAGGAGAAGAATAACAAGTTTGCAGCAGTTCATTTTTAAAAATACTTCGTCGCGTTCCAAATGCCATGTTAAACCTGCGACGACACTGAGCTGCGAAGGAACATTGTAACGACGATGACGATGGCAAAAACGATGAGCACCGCTCCGGAGATGCGGTTTATAAGATGAATGTTATGTGGCGTAAGCCTGGCCCTTATCCGGTTTGCCAGAAGCACCTTCGATATGTCACCAGATAAATTAAGAGCCAGCGCGGTCGCAAATACAATTAACCTGTATTGATCCGGGTGGTCCATCTGTTTAGAATCAGCCGTGATCGTGGCTGTTGCCGCAAACCAAAATAGAAAAGCGCCGGGGTTGAGCGTGTTCATAAAATAACCTGAAAAAAAAATGCCGGCGATGTCTCTCTTCCTCAGGTTGCCCACCATCAGCATTCCGTTCTCCGCGGTTTGAACTTTCCTAAAGAAGAAATTATATACACCGAGTGCGATCAATAAGCAGCTTCCGGCAACGCCAATGATCAGCTCATGCTCCATGGCAGTATTGAACAAACGTGTAAACGAGTTGCATATTAAGACGAGTGTAATATCGCTTGCAGACACACCTGCTATAAAACAATATCCTCCGCGATGGCCGTTGTTCAGGCTTTGTTTCAAAATAGAAAAGATCACCGGGCCAACAGAAATGCCCAGCAGCAAGCCTAACAATAATCCTTTGAACAACGATTCAAACATTATGGTAGCTTATCGAAGAATTGCAGCAAAATACAAATAATTATGTTTACAACAGGTTGAAGAAAAGAGCGCTACAAATTAAAAACTGTCACAAAAAAAGTTGGATGTCGGTCTCGTTTTCGTTTACCAAAAAGGGTAAGGCGTTTAGGCGTTATCACTTCGGATATGACAGTGACAAATTTTATTCCTCAAATTTTTTAAACAGCGATGTAGCCGTGTGACCGCCAAATCCAAATGTATTGTTCATCGCATACCTGATCTTAGCCGGAATAGGTTCTCCTAATGCAACCGTCAGGTCCGGCGGAAAGCTTTCATCCAACTCTTTTGTGTTTATTGTTGGAGGAATCAAACCGTTTTTCAGGCTGAGAATAGTAATGATCGCCTCTGCGGCGCCGGCTGCTCCAAGCAAGTGGCCGGTCATGGATTTGGTCGCGGTGACAACAAGATCTTTTTTTCCATCAAAGACTTTTCTTATGGCTAAAGCTTCACTCACATCACCCTGGCTGGTTGAAGTCGCGTGCATATTTACATGATCGATATCCCTTGGCTGCAACCCTGCTTCTTTCACGGCTTTGGTCATGCCGAGGATAGCGCCTCTGCCATCCGGCGGTGTGCCCGTCAGATGATAGGCGTCGGCCGCCATTCCGCCGCCCACTATTTCGGCGTACACTGTCGCATTTCTTTTCTTTGCGTGTTCGTATTCTTCGATGATCAACGCACCTGCTCCTTCGGCCAACACAAATCCATCGCGATTCTTGTCGAAAGGACGTGATGCAGTCTGCGGATCATCATTTCTTTTTGATAAAGCCTGTGCGGCATTAAAACCACCGATACTCGACGGGGTTATCGGAGCTTCAGATCCACCTGCTATTATCATCACTGCCTTCCCTAAGCGAATTGTGTCGAATGCATTAATGATGGCTGTATTGGAAGATGCACAAGCTGACACCGTGCAATAGTTGGGACCATACAACTGGTAACGGATGGAAATGATCCCGGCTGCTATGTCCTCAATCCTTTTCGGGACAAAGAACGGAGAGAAGCGCGGCACGCCATCACCCCGATAATACTCTTTGAGCTGTTCCTCGAAGGTAATGATGCCACCGTTGCCTGATGCCCATATCACGCCAAAGTCACTTCTTTGCTCATCACTAAATGAAGAAAAATCCAAACCTGCATCCCTCACAGCTTCGTCAACAGCAGCGATGGCATACTGGGAAAAAAGATCGTATTTGCGCAGGTCCTTCCTTTCAAAATAGTTTTCACCATTAAAGCCTTTTACCTCGCATGCGAACTGCGTCTTAAATTTTGACGCGTCAAATTTTGTGATTGGCCCCGCAGCGCTTTTGCCTGCGACAATATTGTCCCAAAACTCCTTTACAGAATTTCCAAGCGGAGTAATCGCACCCATTCCGGTTATAACTACTCTTATCATGTAAAAACGTCGTGTTTAATATTGTTGCCGTATAAATTGCAGGAGAAATCAAAATGTCCTGCTGACCCATAGCCGCCGCCCTTGCAAGATTATGAATTGGTTCTTACAAAACCATAAATATCGGGCTAAGTTAACAAACGGTGGAAAATTACTCACCAACGTCCCATGGTCGCCGCAGCTGCGGGAAGAATGCTTGGAATTGGCAAAAAAAAACCGCCGGCTTTCACCAGCGGTCACGACAACAATAAATTTAATTATGGATTATAACCATTACCACCGTTCGACTGACTATCGAGGCTTAACGGATAACCATAAGTACCGTCGTACCCAGGGTATATGCCTTCGAGCCGTACTGTGCCATGAGAACTGTTGATGATTGCTTTCAGCTCGTCCAGATTGTTTACATCACGGCCATCCACACTCGTGATAATAAAACCTTCCTGGATGCGTGTATTCTTCAATAAGCCAGTGCCTATCTTTTTAACCTGCACGCCTCCGCTGATGTCATTTTTACGTGCGGTTTCTTTGTCAATGGTTACCAGGTCCGCGCCCATATCATCGAAAGCAGTTTCACTCTTAACCACATCGTAGTTGCCTGATTTATTTTTTAGCGTGAGGGTAGTCAGGTTTTCTTTGCCATCTCTCACGTAAGTAACTGAGATCTTATCGCCCGGCTTGTAGCGCGAAACCTGTTCCTGCAATTCGGGCCCGCTGTTGACGTCTACATCGTTAAGTTTCGTTATAAAGTCGCCTTTCTTGAGGCCGGCGGATTTTGCAGCACCGTCGTCAGCAACTTCCAGTATATATACGCCGCTACCATCCTTTATACCCATGTTTTTTTTCTGCTCATCGTTCATGTCTTCTTTAGGATACTGGATGCCCATATAAGCGCGTTGGACCGCTCCGAATTTGATGAGGTCATTCACCGCTTTCTTCACAATATTTACAGGAATTGCGTAAGAATAACCAGCATAGGAACCGGTGGGTGACGCAATCGCCGAGTTTATTCCGATCAGTTCACCGTTTGTATTGATGAGTGCGCCTCCGCTGTTACCCGGATTAACTGCTGCATCTGTTTGAATAAACGATTCAACTGCACGTTCGCTTTTGTTTATGCCGATGCTCCGGGATTTTGCACTAACAATTCCTGCCGTAACCGTTACATCGAGGTTGAGTGGATATCCAACAGCCATTACCCACTGGCCGAGTTTTACATCGTCGCTGTTACCATATAACATATACGGCAAATTGTTCGCGTCGATCTTTATCACCGCAAGGTCGGTATTGGGATCATTCCCAATAACAGTAGCCTTATAACTTTTACGATTAGCAAGTGTAACATTAATGTCACTGGCACCATCAATTACGTGATTGTTTGTGATAATATAACCATCATTGCTGACGATTACGCCGCTACCGCTGGCCTGTTGGTCAGGCATAACGCGCGGACCTCCGAAGAATTGAAAAAACGGATCATCATCTCCAAAAAGATCTCCAAATGGATTTTTATTTTTCGAAGAAACAGTCCCGCCTTTGATCTTGGTTTTTATATGAACAACCGCCGGAGTTGCGGAAGTAGCAGCAGCAGTAAAATCAGGAATTCCGGTTGGCGCGTCCTTGTCGAAAAATCCTGCATAGTTCACAGGAACTTTCCCGTCATTCTGCACGTTAACAGATTGGTCGCGCAACCATGTGCCATAGCCCCATACGCTCAAAAGAGAAGTTGCAATGCTGATGGCAACGATTAGAAAAACATTCTTTAATTTCATTTCTGTTCAATTTAATTTAATAGGCGTTCAATAAATATGCCTTTTCTGATAGCAAAGTAACAAAGCTGTTTAAACGTCAGTTAACCATGAAAACCATTTAACAAACATTTGACGAAGCTCCTCGTAGAACTGAAATTATTTCATAACTGGTGTCGAAGCTCTGGCTTTATTACATACGTAAGTTAGAAAAAATTGTCATGCGCAAAAACGATTATTCTTTCATCACACATTGGGAGATCGCTGCGCCGATACACGACGTTTGGAATTCAATTTATGAGTCAGCCGACTGGCCGTTGTGGTGGAAAGGAGTGAAACAAGTAACGGTCATAAAGGAAAATGATTCAAGCGGCGTAAACGGAGTTAGGGCATACACATGGAAAAGTGTTTTGCCATACAGCCTCTCATTTAAAATGAAACTCATTGAAAAGATCGACGAACAGTTATTGCGCGGCGAAGCTTTCGGTGAACTTGAAGGAGAAGGCACCTGGCATTTTAGGCGGGAAAATGAGATCACAAAGGTTCAATATAACTGGAATGTAAAAACGAACAAGGCATGGATGAACTATTTTTCGTTTATCTTAAAGCCCCTGTTCAGATTAAACCACAATGTGGTTATGAAATGGGGAGCGCAAGGTTTAGCAAAAAAGTTGAATGCAAAATTGATCAGCTACTGATCATTTTATCATTCGCTTCATTTCCCGTTCCACATCCCTTTCTTTGATCGATTCCCGTTTGTCGTGCACTTTCTTCCCCCGTGCAAGGCCGATCTCAACTTTGACCAAATTTTTTTCGTTGAAGAAAACGCGCAAGGGAATCAGGGTAAAACCTCGTTCCTTCATTTTTGCCTGCAGCCGCTTCAATTCTTTTTGAGTAAGCAGTAGCTTCCGGTCATGAACTGCTATGTGATTATTCACAGTTCCCAGTTTATATTCGGCTATGTATAACCCGCGTAACCAGAGTTCCCCTTTATCGAACAGGCAGTAAGCATCGTTGAAGCTGACTTTTCCTTCTCTTATCGATTTAACCTCTGTACCCAGCAGCATGATTCCTGCAATATATTTATCGTCGATGTGATAATGGAAGTATGCCTGCCTGTTGTTCATTTCCTTTGCCATAACTGAAAATTACATAACGGTTTTATGCAATCCATCAAAGTTGCTAAAATGAAAAAGCACCTCGAAGGTGCTAATTTTCCTGCGGACCGGACGGGACTCGAACCCGCGACCTCCGCCGTGACAGGGCGGCATTCTAACCAACTGAACTACCGATCCAAAATTTTGTGGAGTGCAAATATAGGTGCATTCAGGTTTTTGAGGAAATGTTCCACTATATTCTGCGTAATAAATTCCTTAGGCCTTTCAAAATAACTTACCAATCGCCTTGCGTAACAGCTTGTTCTGTCTATGCTCATCCTCTTTTAAGCCAGCTCGAAATTTCTAAATGGCTGCAAATGATTCGTCCATATCGATGAATCGTTTCAGCTATCGAATTCAGAATCGTTTCTAACAATTTACCAAAATCTCTATTGACCTTTTTGGCTCAGCATAAATTCTCTTATTGCCCTCCCAACGGGTAAAAGGTATGCAGATTTTTTGTCCGCGTAAACGGCTGCGAAGTTCTTTCCTACTATGTTATGCTTGCCAATCATTTTGATGCCCATGCTTGCAAATTCCTTGAGAGTGAATTTCACTGCCAGTTTTTCCTGGCCGGTCGCAAACGTATCCAAAAGCTCTTTTGGGTCTTTATCATGATCGCCAATATTAAATTCAGTGATCCAAACCTTCGACGGAGGAATTTTTGTTCCGAAGGATTTTACATAGTCTTCATGAATTAACACCTTTAAGGCACTCGTATCCAAAATGCCATTATGCGTAAATTTCCCCGGCGGATAAAAATGCCAAATCAGGTTAGCTTCAGGATTCGTTTTAACCTGGATGTTAGCCCAATCTTCTCCACCCTTCCACTTCTTATTTTCTCCGACAACGGCAAACTGTGCTTTCGGAAATCTTTTCTTCAACGCCGCGATCCACCTATGACAGGTATCTGCATAAGCCCGCGCATCCGGGAACCGCTCTTTGCCTTCGTACTTAAACTGATTCAATTCATTCCCCAGTTCAAAAAGGCCGTCGCCAACTATCCCAAGGCGGTCCGCAGTTTCCAGCATTTCCATTTGATCGTCAAGTGTGGATGTTAATACATTCAGGTCAAACATTATTTTCATGCCTGTGGCCTTCACCAAAAGCTGAACCGACCTTAATGAAGGGCTGTCTGTTCTCCAGTTAGCATAATTCGCATTCGTACCGCCGGGATACCTGAACCAATCGATATCAAGGCTGTCAATCACTTTTATGAAGCGTGGATCGCACAAGCCAACGCGATTGAATTTCACGAGCCCATTCAGGCCATATAAAGGTCGTGACGGGTTTTGTTTTTGCGATAATGCAATTTGCTGTTCAGTGCTATTATCCAGTACCTTTTCATCTTTGGTGAAAGTTCTTACACCAAAGAATATCGTGGCGGCGCCGACAATTCCAGCGGCGAACCATCCCCAAAGTGAATTGCTGTTCATAAAATATTTGTTTTTCATTTGTAATTGGGAAGGCTTAGGCGATACTCATTTGTAGTTTTCGCGCTACGTGTTTTTGATAATTATCCTGAGACCTCGAACTTCATGTTTGTTGGAGCTGATCGATTTTTCTTCGCATCTTTTCCAAAGCTATAACGATTTTGCACTTTTCTCACCGTTTAACAGTAAACCCCTTTAACCTGCTCACCCATCGCAAAATAGTTCAATGGTGAGTGATGTCTTCGACCGGGCGGCTCATATGTGGTTTAACGAGGTATTGGTGAAAAAGATTTTCGACCAACACGAATTAAGCCTAACCTCTTCGAACATAAATTGAACGTTCACTTTCACCGGTATTATCCATATGGCGTAACAAAAATATTTCAGGGCGATTAAAAAACGAACGATCGTATTCGGCCGTTTGGAAATCCGCTGTTGGACGAAACCTATGGGCGGTCCATCCCCGGCATCTTTGTATGTTTGGGCACACCTTAAGAGGTATGAATCGCAGAGTCTACGGATTAGATATAGTGAGAGCCGTCGCTATCCTGACGGTCGTGTACATGCATGCGATCTTGAACCTGGGCATTCCTGCCCTCCTTAGATATAGCATTGGCGACGGCGTCTCGATCTTTTTTGTTTTAAGCGGGTTTCTTATCGGAAAGATCTTGCTTAACACAATCAA
>DASQJI010000297.1:0-5497 GCA_035631175.1 Parafilimonas sp. | reverse complement strand
TACCGTGCCGGGCTGCGGTGTGAGCGGAGAAATATTTACATAGTATAACCCGGTTTCCTCTATGAATTGCCAAAGCCTTTTCCAATCTTCTTCGCTGTAGTCAGGATTCGGGATCAAAGAACCATAGGTGTCCACTTTGTTCCGTCTCAAAATTTCGATCGCCCTGCGATTATAATCGACCGAGCATTCTTTATTCATGGAATCAAGCTCTGCATCCGTGCTCGCTTCAAGTCCTATGAAAACCGCGTGCAAACCAAGCTCTGCCCATTCGGCAATTACGTCTTCATTTTCGGAAATAAAATCTGCGCGTGCATACACGAGAAACTTTTTGCGGATATTTTTTTCGCGGATGAGATCGGCAAGCTTTCGCAAACGCGATTTGTTGATAAGAAAGATATCATCCACTATATACACATCCTTTGCCTCGAGTTGCTCCAATTCTTTTACGATCGATTCCGGGCTGCGCGAATACGGATGCCCATCTGTAATGCGCCATGTATAACAAAAGTTGCATTTATACCAGCAGCCCCATGTTGTTTTCATCGTTGCGACGGGCTGATGTTGGAGGTAATAATATCTATGACGAAGATGAGCTGTTAGGTCTCGTCTTGGAAAAGGAAGGTCATCAGGTTTGGGCATGTATGCTTTTTCAGCAGTTATCTCCACTTCGCCGGGTGCAACCGGAAAGGCCAGGCCGGCAATGTTTTCCAGAGAATAACCGTTTTCCAAAGCTTCGATAATCTCCGGCATTATGGATGTACCGTCGCCTTTCACAATGCAATCAACAGAAGGGTCGGCAAAATCTTCAGGCACCTGTGAAGCCTGGACGCCGCCCACAATAGTAAAACATTTTCGATCCCACAATTTTGCTTGCCTGCAAAGTTTTATTACTTCATTCACGCCTGTTATATAACAACTCGTCGCAATAACATCCGGTTGAAATTTTTCGAGTCGTTTCCTAAATCCTTTTTCGATGATCATATCCATGATCTGAAGTTCATGGCCTTGCAAGCCTGCAGCGGCATACTCAAGTTCAAGCGGTTCACAGATCATGATGTGTTTTAATCCTATCGTGTGCGGCGGCACCGGCGGCCTTACAAATAAAATTTTCATAACAAAAGTTTTGATGGTTACACAATGCCCGGTGTTATGCGATGTTTGATGTGATTTCGATAATGCAAATTCACACCCATCACAAACACCCGCATGAGGCTGCCCATTGAAAAAGGACTTCCCAACGTTCTTTTGAAAATACCTGTGGCTGTAAAAAGCGCTTCATACAATTTCCAGTAATTTTTTTGCAGGTCGTCGGGTTTGATATTTTTTGGCCTGAACACTACTTTGCCGCCACTGTAGCTGTCGAAATCACGGTTGATGATGCGGCCGTCTCCTTCCATCTGTGAATATAAAGGCGTGCCCGGCACTGGTGTCAATATGTGCACACGCGGAACGGATATGCGATTGCCCATGATAAAATCATAGGTCTTTTGGAAAACAGAATCATCGTCACCATCCATTCCAATGATCATTTCGGTTGAAACATCGATCCCATGTTTTCTTATCCTGTTGATCGAGTCGTGGTATTCTTTCGGATGATTGAATTCTTTCTCTACCCATTCAATGCTTTTCTCATTTACCGATTCAATCCCGAATGAAAGTAAACGGCAGCCACTCTCAAAAGCAAGCTGCAGCATATCGGGTTTATCTGCGATATGAATACTGCATTGGCTCATCCAAATTATTTTTTCAGGAATGAGCGCATGCATCAATTCTTCAAAATATTTCCAGTCAACACCGATGTTGTCATCTATGAAGGCAATGTATTTACTGCCAGATCGTTTAGCCGCTTTCACATCCCGCAACACCTGGTCTACCGGTCGCTTTCGATAGCTCCTTTCAAAAAAAGATTGAATAGAACAAAAGCTGCACGGAAAAGGACAACCTCTCGTCGCTTGCACCGGTCGCCAGAATCCGAGTTTCTTTTTATTCATCATATCATAACGCGGCAAAGGCAGTGTCGTGATGTCTGGCCGTTTTTGCATATGATATTCTTTCTGAAGTTTCCCCTGCTTAAAATCTTGAAGAAGTACCGGCCATGTTTCTTCAGCTTCGCCCGTTACAAGCGTATCTGCATGATCAAGTGTCCATTCAGGTTTGCCAAGGCTTGCCGCTATGCCACCGATCACGACTGTCACTTTTCTTTTTTTAAATTCGTCGGCGATCTGCCACGCGCGAACGATGCCTGAGCCCATGCCGGTTATTCCCACGAGATCCCACGGTTCATTAAACGGAATATCTTCAACGGTTTCTGAAACCAGTTTCACTTGAATATCTGGTGATGTAACAGCAGCCAGCATTGGCAGCGTAAGTCCGGGTAAATGGAGTTTTCTTTGTTTTATCGGCTTGCCGCCAAAATCAAGAGCCGTTGGTCCAATAAGCAGCAGTTTCATGAGAGAATTGTCATGCTACCAAATTAAACTATTAAGTTATACAATAGGAATTGTATTTTATAATTAATCTGTCTAACTTGATAACCTGAAGATAGGAGAAGCTGCAACCAAAATTTTTTTTATGGACCGAGCTCAAAAACTGACTTTTCCAAAAACTGATCAAAACGACTTTTATTACCAATTAAAACGCAGAATAAAACCTTTGATGCTGCTTAATGAGAGAAAGGCGTCAATTCTTACTGTCGTACAAACGATACTATTTCCTTCTGTGTATATTGTTGCGTACTGCTTGTTATTGAAGTTTGGCAAATCCCTGCCCTGGTTCTATTTCTTTTACGCCATGTTGGGAATAATGTTACCTCTCACAGTATTAAATATCGTTCATGATGCTCTGCATCACAGCCTTTTTAAAAATGCCAGACTCAATCATTTTGCAGTTTACTTTCTTGACCTCATGGGCGGCAACTCGTATGTGTGGGGCAAGCGGCATGTACATTTTCATCACGGGTACACAAATATCCCTGGCTGGGATGTTGATCTTGGAAGGAAGAAAATTTTCAGGTTATCACCAACAGACAAATTAAGACCGGGACATAGGTTTCAACATTTCTATATGCCTTTCGTCTATTTGCTTTTTACTTTTCACTGGGTTGTGTTCAGAGATTTTAAAGATTATTTTCAGAAGAGCTCAATGTTCCGAAGACGAACAAAAGTTCCCGGAATTGAATACGCCAAGCTGATCTTCTTTAAAATTTTTTACTACGGTTATATTATCGTAGTTCCTTTCATGTATTTACATATTCCCTGGCATCATTTTCTTTATGCTTTTTTATTATTGCATGCTTTTGCAAGTATGATCACGTTGATGATAATATTGCCAACGCATTGGGATGAACATGCAGAATTCCGCTTGCCGAATAAAAAAGGCCAAATGAAAGAAAACTGGGCATTGCACCAGTTGATCACCACGAATGATTATGCAACAAAACAGCCAGTAATTAATTTTATCCTTGGCGGATTGAACCATCACATCGCTCACCATCTTTTTCCTTCTGTTAATCACAATTATCTACCTGCAATAACAAAAGAAGTTGTGAAAATAACGAAGGAGCAATCGCTTCCGTATAAATGCTTTTCTTTCGGCGGGGCACTTTGCTCGCATTTTCGATTGCTGAGGAAGAACGGTTTCGATAAGAACATTTTAAACGAAGACATGCTATAACATTTGTAATTCTTACAGTCCTTGAAACCTTTGAATGACTAATACTGATGCCATAAAAATAGTTGAAGTCAAAACTTCAGCCCGGAAAAACCAATTCACTCGTTTTCCATATCGTTTATACAGCGGGGAAAAAAATTGGGTGCCCCCATTATTAATAACCCAAAAGAAATTATTCACCGAAAAAAATATTTTTTGGAAGAAAAATCCGCATTGTTTTTTTCTTGCGGTACAGAATGAAAAGTGCGTAGGACGTATAGCCGCATTTATAAACCGGCAACACAACAATTGGTTTAAGGTTAATGACGGATTTTTTGGTTTTCTTGAAGCAGAAGATGACCAAAATATTTTTGACAAGCTTCTTGTCGCTGCGGAAAATTTCTTAAAGCAGTTTAGCTGCACTCAGATCATTGGCCCGATGAACCCCGATATTCACAACGAGCTCGGCGTGCTCACTGACGGCTTTGATTCTCCTCCATACTGTATGCTCACGCATAACCATAGATATTATGATGGGCAGATAAAAGCGCGCGGGTATTCGAAGCTCAAAGATTTTTACTCGTATATGCTTCCGATCTCGGGTTATGTGCCAACACCCAAAATGGAGCGTGTGAGCGCGGTCATTCAAAAACGAAGCAAGATCACCATCAGGAATCCAGATATAAAAAACTTCAAAGCGGAACTGGCGGTGCTTTATGAAATTTACAATGATGCCTTTACCGATCACTGGGGATTTTCTCCGATCAATAAGGACGAGTTTATGGAATTGGCGAAAGACCTTAGGTCGATCGTTGATACGCGTATAATACTGATAGCAGAAATAAACAATGAGCCGGTGGCGTTTTTGCTTTGTCTGCCCAATCTAAACGAGTTACTAATTAAGATGAGGAGCGGAAAATTATTGCCTTTTAATTTTATTAAGATACTTACCCGAAAAAAGAAAATAAAAAGCGCCAGGGTGATAACGGTAGCGGTAAAGAAAGCGTACCAGCACCTAGGCATTGGCTCATTGCTCTATCCTGAAATAATGAAAAGAGGCATACAATGTAATTACACGACGTCGGAATTATCGTGGGTCGCAGAGGACAACCATGTTATGAACCACATCGCAACGGGTTTACGCGCCGATCGCTATAAGACATACAGGCTTTATGTGAAACAATTGTAATGTTTGAAAATGGATGAAAGCAGTTTTCCATCGCCGGTATACAGATTAATAAGGCAGCTAAATGCATACGGGGGATTACATGGCCGCGGTTACCTGCATGCATTGTCATGGTTCTCCAGGTTGCTGGCCACTGCGCCCTTACGATGGATCGAATATTTTTCCACACGCAAGAAACTAAAAGACATCGTTATCGACAAGCCGCCCATATTCATACTTGGTTATTACCGCAGCGGAACTACCTATTTACAACGGATGTTCATGGAGGACAGCCGGCTTGGATACATGTCGCTTTTTCAAACTGTTTTCCCGGACCTTATACTATGTTTTGAAAAAGCGATGACGCCGTTGTTAGAATGGCTAAGCAAATTACTAAGAGCAGAGAATCCTTTTCACAATATTCCGCTGTCATGGTATTCGGCGGGCGAAGAAGACGTAGCGATGACAAACTCGATAAGCTCTTACAGTATACAGTGGGGCTATCTGTTTCCGCAAAAGATGAATGCTCATTTGAACAAATATGTTTTATTAGATGGATTAAGTGAGCCGGAAAGACAGGCATGGCTGAAAACATATTTGTATTTGATCAGAAAAATTTCCTGCGCAAATCATCAGAAACAGCTTGTGCTAAAGAATCCGCCGAATATGGCGAGGATCAGGTAT
>DASQJI010000296.1:0-2119 GCA_035631175.1 Parafilimonas sp. | reverse complement strand
CCGCCATGCGCTTTTATGATGTCGTAACTCAAACTCAAACCCAGCCCTGTTCCTTCGCCTGTTGGCTTGGTGGTGAAGAAGGGTTGGAAAATTTTATCAACGATGTTTTGGGGAATGCCGGGGCCGTTATCTCTAACTCTTATTTCAATTTTATGATTCAGCTTCTTTGTGACAACGGTGACCGTGGGGGCGTAAGGCGCATTATTAGCTTCGAGCTTTGAACTGTGAGTTGCGAGCTTTCGGCTTGTTGAATCGGATGTCACTGATTTATCTGACGTTGTTTTAGCGAAGTCAGAAGCTTTTGACACAGCGTAAAATGCATTGTTGTATAAATTCAACAAGACTCTTCCAATATCCTGCGAAACAATATTGATGTTATCGATCGTATCGTCGAAATCAGTTTTCAACGTTGCATTAAAAGACTTATCCTTCGCACGCATGCCGTGATAAGCAAGGCGCAGATATTCATCTGCGAGTGCATTGATATTGGTCGGTTCTTTTTGTCCTGTGCTTACGCGTGTATGTTGCAGCATCCCTTTTACAATGGCATCTGCACGTTTGCCGTGGAATGCGATTTTTTCATTGTTTCTTTTTACGTCGTTTGCAATCGCTCTTACTTCGTTGATGTCACTTCCATTGTTCATTTCTTCAATTAACTCACTATTTAGCTCAGTAAAATTATTCACGAAGTTTAGGGGGTTTTGAATTTCATGTGCAATACCTGCAGTAAGCTCACCAAGTGAAGCCATTTTTTCCGATTGTATCAGTTGGGCTTGAGTGAGTTTTAATTCATCGTACGCTTTTTCAATTTTTGTTTTTGCTTGCTGTTTATGCACGTTACTCCTGTATAAAACAATAGCAATTGCTACAAAAAAGCCGACTGCAATTAATAGCAGATAAACTGTTGTTCTGGTTTGATCACTTATACGCTTAGCCTCAGCTTGCTGCTGTTGTAATTGTTCATTAAACTGAGAATTAAGAAACTGTGTTGTTTTTTGCAGGTTGATTAAGCTATCCTTTGCAGCCGCTGCAAGTTTATAATAATTTAAAGCTTGACGAGGATCTGAGTTTTCATACGTGGTTGATAGCAACAGCGCTGCCTCTAACATACCTTTTCGGTACCGCCCTTCATTTGCAGTATTGTAAGCTTTTTTAGCGTAATAGACACAGGAATCAATCTTATTTTGTCTTTTAAATAGTTGCGCTAAACTGCTGTATACACTAGAAAGATTTTTCAAAGTGGTTCCATTTGTAAGCGCATCCGAAATGCTTCGAAGGTAATACTGGTAAGCCATCTCGTTATTTCCGGTTTCTTCATAGGTTCTACCTAATAACCAAAATGCGTAGCTGGACGGCTGTGCTTGTTTGAGATAATAAAAAGCAGAATCGCTCATATTCATCTCCATATATATTCCCCCGATGATGATCTTAAACAGGTCGCAACCCTTACACAAACTATACGCTTTAAAACTATATTCTAAAGCCGTACGATAATCTCCATTATCTCTTTTATTAGAACAGATAATAGCATAACTATTTATCATCTCATCTGTATCACGCACTGATTCTTCGTATTTTAAGGCTTCGAACGTAATCTTATCTGCCTGTAAGTAATCGCCTAATAGCCAAAAAGCCAATCCCATATGATGCTTAATAAGAGCTTCCCCTCTAACGTCATGTATACGAGTGGCCAAGGCTAAACCCTGCTGTCCAAATATTATCGCAGAATCAGGTTTTGTCCATGCGTATGCAGCACTTAAATAATCAAGTGACCGCACTCTATTTGTATCTTCTTTTTGCGTAGTTAAAACTCTTTTCAATGAATCGATAACAACCGGATCGCTTTGTGCGTATGCCAGAACGCCACAGGTAACAAAGAAGTTTAGCACGCAGATTTTAATAATTGGGCTTTTTTTCATTATCCAATTACTGGCAGTTGAATTATAAACTCACATCCTTCACCTTCTTTGGTTTCCATTTTTATCTCACCGCCATGCGCTTTTATGATGTCGTAACTCAAACTCAAACCCAGCCCTGTTCCTTCGCCTGTTGGCTTGGTGGTGAAGAAGGGTTGGAAAATTTTATCAACGATGTTTTGGGGAATGCCGGGGCCGTTATC
>DASQJI010000295.1:0-5843 GCA_035631175.1 Parafilimonas sp. | reverse complement strand
GTTATGCAGCATGTAAGCGCTCGCCTTCTCGCAACGGATGCCGCCGGTGCAGTACATGATAATATTTTTTTGTTCGTTGCCCTTCATCATGTCAACTGCCATCGGCAGTTGCTCGCGGAACGTGTCTGACGGAATTTCAATTGCATTTTCAAAATGCCCAACCTCATATTCATAATGATTGCGCATGTCGATCACGATTGTGTCTTTTTCTTCCAGCAATTTATTCATCGCCTCAGCAGTTACATATCTTCCTTTTTTTTCCATGCTAAATCCGGGATCTGTTATCCCGTCGGCAACGATCTTATCGCGCACTTTGACAGATAAAACCCAAAAGCTTTTACCCTGTTCCAGCGGGTCGTTCAAATTATGATGTGCCGCAATGTTGAGCCGAACTGCTTGCAACCCATCTACAGAAAATAAAAATTCTTTAAACGCATCGAAATTTGAAGAAGGCACGCTCAATTGTGCATTGATGCCTTCCTTCGCAACGTAGATCCTGCCGAATACTTTCAAAGCGTGAAAGTGCTTGTATAATTGATCTCTGAACTCCTGTGGATTTTGGATGGGAAAATACCGGTAAAAGCTCATGGTGACCCGTTGCTCTGTTTCTTCGAGAAGCCGGCGCTTCAATTCCTCTCCGGAAATGCGGTTATGTAATACAGCCATAAAACAAATTTCAGTCCCAAAGAATTTCGGGATCCATTAAAAATTTATGGATGCCGTTGCAGGCGGCACAAAATTCGCGGCAAAGATAAGCCCCAATTAATTTTATCTATTCCGTCAATTTCTATTCCGTCAGCTTCAATTGCCGTCGACTTCAATTGCCGTCGACTTCAGTCGACGGAAAAGAAAACTCACCCCTTTTTAGATCTGCCGCTTTGAAGGAAAAGTTTTTTTGTGTGAAATAACTAAACGCAACCAGAATAAAACTGGTCACGATCTTGGCGACGGTGGGCCACCAGTTGAACTGTTCAATGAAGAGTTTCAGGAAAAAATAATTCAGCAATATGCAGGCCATCACAATAATAAAATACCGGAACAATTGAATTCTCTTTCGTGTAGTAGTTTGCTGCCAAACCACGTAGCGGCTGAGGTAAAAGCCTGTCGGGAAAGTGATGCAAAAGGAAACGAGGAATGCAAATATGTAGGGGCTGATGGCGATGGTGCCGATGTAAACAATTTTTTTGTCAAGGATAAAATTGTAAGTGAAAGAATACAGCAGGATGTCGAAGACCGTGTTAGCGCCGCCACATGCCGCATACCGGAACATTTGCAAAGGCATAAAGCTCCTGAAGGGCGGATAAAAACTATCCACCACTTTCAAAATACTGCTGCGCGTGAATGCATGGAGCTTTTGCATGGGCCGCTAAGGTAAACGTAATTGCAGATCGCCGGTTTGCCCGGGGAGATTTAAGGAACATTTTGCAAGCACCGTCTTCGTTATTTTTGCGGTCTTACTTATTTACAATGAGCCTGGCAACAGATATCAAGATAATAGCAAAGCACGCGATAGCTGAGTTATATGAAACAACGGTCGACGATGGAGCGATAACGATCAATCTCACCAAGCCGGAATTTGAAGGCGACTACACGATCGTACTGTTCAACCTTTTGAAACTTTTAAAAAGATCACCTGATGTACTCGGCAATGAACTGGGAAGTTTTTTAATCCTTCGCCACCCGGAAGTCTTCCAGTCATATAACGTGATCAAAGGGTTTTTAAATCTTGTGGTCTCAGATAACTACTGGACTAATTTTCTACAGAAAAATTTGTCCAATGTTGATTTCGGAAAATTGCAGGGCCCTTCGAAAAAAATAATGGTTGAATATTCTTCCCCAAACACCAATAAGCCTTTACATCTTGGCCACCTGAGAAATATTTTTTTGGGATGGAGCGTTGCATCGATATTAAAAGCAACCGGCAACGAAGTGATAAAAAGTTGCATCGTAAACGACCGCGGCATTCATATATGCAAGAGCATGGTCGCATGGCAATTGTTCGCCAACGGCGGAACTCCCGAAGCGGCCGGCATCAAGGGTGATCACTTTGTTGGTGATTACTATGTGAAGTTCAATGATGAATACAAAAAGCAGGTAGATGAACTAATGTCGTCAGGATTATCGAAGGAAGCAGCAGAAAAACAGGCGCCGATTATGAAGGCTGCTCAGCAAATGCTTGTTGACTGGGAAGCCGGCAAACCGGATGTGATCGAGCTTTGGAATATGATGAACAATTGGGTGTACAAAGGCTTCGACGAAACTTACAAACGAATCGGTGCAGACTTCGATAAGGTCTATTATGAAAGCCAAACTTACCTGCTCGGTAAAAATTTGGTAGATGTTGGATTGCAAAAAGGGGTCTTTTTCAAGGAAGAAGATGGAAGTGTTTGGATCGATCTCACTGCCGATGGTCTCGATAAAAAGATCGTACGCAGAAAAGATGGTACTGCAGTTTACATAACACAGGATATCGGGCTCGCTGTTGATAAATACGAAGAATATAAGATCGACGAAAATATTTATGTAGTAGGTGATGAACAGAATTATCATTTCAAAGTGCTCAGGCTAATTTGCGAAAAGATGGGACTTCCGTCCGCCAATGGCATGTATCATTTGAATTATGGAATGGTTGAATTACCAACGGGGAAAATGAAAAGCCGTGAAGGAACCGTTGTGGACGCAGATGATATAGTTGATGAAATGATGCGCATGGCGCAACAAAAAACCGAAGAACTCGGAAAGGTGAAGGACTTCAACGAAACAGAACTCAAAGAATTATATGAAACAATCGGCCTCGGTGCCCTAAAATTTTTTCTGCTTCGTGTCGACCCGAAAAAAAGAATGGTCTTTAACCCTGAAGAGAGCATAGATTTTCACGGCTTCACCGGTCCTTTTGTTCAATATACGTATGCAAGGATCAAAAGTGTGCTAAGAAAGTTGTCAATGGTGAATGGTGAATTGTCAATCGCGAGTCGAAAATTAAATTCAGCCCTGTTGCCGCTTGAAAAAAGTATAATCGTGCAATTGGAACAATTTCCCGTTGCTGTTGAAGAGGCTGCTGCATTGCATGATCCTTCAAAACTTGCGGTGTATATTTTTAACCTTGCAAAGTCATTCAACACGTTCTACACAGAGCATTCGATCGCAAGCGCTGAAACGGAGGAAAAGAAATATTTGCGCACCATGTTGTCGCAGCTAACAGCGCACGTAATTAAAACCGCGATGCAACTATTAGGAATCAACGTGCCCGACAGGATGTAGTTCTGCAGTTCCTTTTGAAGTTTTCACAACAACCCCTCGTCTGCGAAACTATAATAGCCTTCCTCACTCACAATAATGTGATCTAGCACTTTAATATCAAAATAAGATGCAGCCTCTTTTATCTTCCTGGTTAAGTCTTCATCGGCGCGGCTTGGCTTAATGCTCCCGCTCGGATGATTGTGACAAAGTATAACGCTTACCGCATCATTCTCGAGCGCTTTCTTTAAAATAATTCTTGGATCAGCGACTGTACCCGTTATTCCACCTTCACTGATTATTTCATAATGTTTTATCTTATTTGCCCTGTTCAGAAAGACAACAGCAAATACTTCATAGGTTAGGTATTTCAGCTTCGCTCTCAAATATTCAGCCGCGTCCCTGCTTTGAATAACCACATCCAGTTTCTTTTCATTCACATCACGCCTTAATCCCAATTCCAGGGCGGCTACAATGGAAACTGCCTTTGCTTCACCAATGCCTTTTACCTTCAGTTTAATAATTTCTTTCACGGATAGTTTTCCGAGTTTCGGCAGATCGTTATCAACCGCGCTGAGAAGTTGCTTTGCTACCTCAACTGCACTGGTCTGTTTAGTACCATTGTTTATCAGGATAGCAAGTAACTCGGCGTTGCTCAAAGCGGCATATCCTTTCAGAAGCATTTTTTCGCGTGGCCGGTCGTCGACAGCCCACGTTTTGATGGAGGCGTTAGGCATTGAAAAAAAGTTTAATGAATGTGCAGTTGAAAGCGACAGGTTTTAGTTTAATGGTTGAAATTAATTTTCGCAATTGAAATTAGTAATTCTTTTTTGAATTTCTATCTTCGTCCCCTAACTATATGCTATGGGTCCATCAGTAAAGATCTTCTCAGGTACCGGGTCTCAAGCCCTCGCTGCAAAAATTACTCAAAGATTTGGGGTGCCGCAAGGCAAGGTAAATATCCAAAAATTCAGCGACGGTGAATTTCAGCCGGTGTTCCTGGAAAGTATTCGCGGGGACTATGTATTCCTGGTGCAAAGCACGTGCTCGCCCACCGATAACCTGATGGAACTACTGCTGATGATCGACGGTGCAAAGCGAGCGAGCGCATATCGAATTATTGCCGTGATTCCCTACTACGGCTATGCCCGGCAGGACAGAAAAGATAAACCGCGGGTGGCAATCGGTTCGAAACTCGTGGCCTCGTTGCTTGAAACCGCTGGCGCTAACCGCGTGATAACAATGGATTTACACGCTGCCCAGATACAGGGGTTCTTTGATATACCCGTTGACCATCTCGACAGCTCGGCAATTTTTATACCTTATATAGAAAAACTTCACCTGCCAAACCTTACCTTTGCCGCCCCCGACGTGGGAAGTACCAATCGTGTCAGGGAAATTGCCAGCTATTTTAACTCAGAAATGGTGATTTGCGACAAGCATCGCAAACGTGCGAATGAGATCGCAAGCATGGTAGTGATAGGGGATGTAGAAGACAGGGATATTATTTTGATCGATGATATTGTTGACACAGGTGGTACGTTGGCAAAGGCCGCAGATCTTTTAAAAGAAAAGGGAGCCAGGAGCGTAAGAGCTCTTTGTACCCATCCGGTTTTAAGCGGCAGGGCATACGAAACGATCGAGAACAGTCTGTTGGAAGAATTAGTGGTTTGCGATACTATTCCTCTAGACGAAAGGCGCCCGCAGGATAAAATAAAGGTTCTTTCAGTGGCTGACCTTTTTGCCATCGCGATCAGGAATGCATACGAAAACAAAAGCATCACAAGCCTCTTTATTCATTCGCAGATGAGGGAAAAGGTTTGAATGAAGCAGATGTGGAAATGTGAAGGAAGGATTTGTATTCCGACTCTTACAAACGACCCATCAACAAACGTGTAAATCAGATTTTTTAATAGGTCCCGAAAACTCCTTACAAGGAGTCGGGCACAAACATTTATTATGAACACAATTACAATCGAAGGACAACTGAGGACCGAAACGGGCAAAAAAGCCACCCGCCAGCTTCGCTCTCAGGAACTCGTGCCTGGTGTAATTTACGGGGGTGCGCAGGAAATAAACTTTTATGCTCCTGCCAGGGCTTTCAAGGCTCTTGTTTATACCAGTGAATTTCAGCTAGCAGAAATTAAAGTCGATGGCAAAACTTACAGGTGTATTTTAAAGGACCTGCAATTCGATAAGGTGACCGACGCCTTGAATCACATCGACATGCTTGAGTTGGTGGAAGACAAAAAAGTGGTTGCCGATCTTCCATTAAAATTCAACGGAACCGCTGCAGGTGTAAAGGAAGGCGGAAAGCTCATCACAAAAATGAAGTCGCTGAAGGTAAAGACGCTTCCAAAATATTTGAAAGAACATATTGAGGTTGACATCAATGGTCTCGAATTAAATGGCAATATCCGTGTTGAGGATGTGAAAGCAGATAACATGGAAGTGATGAATTCGCCGAGGATCCCGGTCGCATCTGTTGTCTTAACGCGGCAATTGAAGCAAGAAGAAGCTACAATCGCACCGGCCGCCACAACCGCGGCTCCGGCAGCGGGCGCCACCACACCGGCAGCACCTGCAGGCAAGGGCGCACCTGCGGG
>DASQJI010000294.1:0-2620 GCA_035631175.1 Parafilimonas sp. | reverse complement strand
GATTTTTTCTGCCATGGCCATTGCGACGGTTCTTCTGCAGCTTACGCGTGTCTTGCAAGTGTGCATCCAGTTCACCCTCTAGCGATGCCTCAATCAGATGTTTTAAAAGCGGCGTAAATACACCGTCTCGACCAACCATTGGCTTGCCAGCTTTTAATTCCTCAGCAGCTTGTTTGGCAAACGCATCAAAGTCAAAAGATCTGTTTTTCTCTTCCATGTGTCTAATTTACTTTTATTGACACACTTTATTGAACATACTCTTGTGAATTGTCAATGTCGGTTTCATTTCTAATTTGCAAACTAACTTTCGCGACAAAACATCACTCGCCCAAATAACGTCAAAGTTGAAACATCCCAATCACCGACTAAACCAATAAACCAACTAACCCAAAACCTCATACTTTTTCTCTTTATTTTTAACGCATGAAAGTTGATATACTCGCCTTTGGCGCTCATCCCGACGATGTGGAACTCGGATGTTCCGGTACATTGATCGCGGCGAAGGCACAGGGAAAAATAACAGCGGTTGTTGACATTACACGCGGCGAACTCGGAACACGTGGCACCGCTGAAACAAGGGACTGCGAAGCTGCAAATGCAGCGAAAATAATGGGCGTTCACGCACGCGAAAACTTAACGATGCCGGATGGATTCTTTCACGACGATGAAACGAATGTGAAAAAGGTGATCGAAGTGATCAGAAAATATCAGCCGGAAATCGTTTTGTGTAATGCGCCTGAAGATCGTCACCCGGACCATGGAAGGAGCGCAAAGCTTGTATCGGATGCGGCTTTCCTTGCCGGCCTAAGAAAGATAAAAACTTCATTGAACAACGAAGAGCAAAAGGAGTGGCGGCCCAGCTATGTATTTCATTACATACAGGACCGTTACCTCAAACCAGACTTTCTTTTTGACGTTTCAGACTTCTACGAACAGAAAGTAAAAGCTATTCTCTGTTACAAAACTCAATTCAGCATCGAAGAAAACGCTAATGACAGTGAGCCGAAAACCTATATCTCAACGCCCGATTTTCTGGATGTGATCAGGTCAAGGGCATTTATGCTCGGGCGCCGCATCGGTGTAAAATATGCTGAAGGTTATTTGAGTGCTAAGATGATCGGGATCAGAACTTTTGATTCTTTCATACAAAATCCCACCTGATCATCAGCGTGTGCCATTATCTGAAGGTATAAACCAGGTCGGGCATTAAAGTGCCGTTTGAATAACCGAGATTGAACGACAACCTCCCCTTTGCTCTTTGCGATTTTAAAGTCGCATAACGATGATAATTGTTCACAACTTGTCTTCCGCATAAGTAACCCAAAGCAGCGCCCGCCACAACATCAGTGAACCAATGCTTGTTTTCCGTAATGCGGCTGGCACCGATCAAACCAGCAGCGCTGTAAGAAACGATCGGTACCCAAGGCGTGTTCTTGTATTCCATTGCAAAGACAGTAGCGGCAGCAAATGCAACAGTTGTGTGCCCGCTGGGAAATGAAGCGCTTAAATGATTGCCATTAACCTCAGGATTGGCGGGCTTATAGAATGGTCCATGAAATGTCGGCTCCGCTTCGTCCCTCGACGGATCATAGTAACTTGGTCTTTGCCTGCCGGCGATAAATTTTATTATGCCTTCCATCGTGCCGCTACTTAGATACGCCTGCGTTGCAAGCAGTGTGGTGGTTTGCATCTTTACATTTTTGAAGATGAATCCATACGAACCTAAAGCGACTAACGTATACGCCTCATAAATGCCGCCGGAATTTGTGACATAGCTGCTGACGCTGCTTACAGTATTATTATCCTTCACATGCACGGCAAGCTTTTGAACTGGTTCGTCGATTGAGCTTAGCACAGCAAGGCCGCCAACGAACATGCCGACCTTCAAGGCATCGCGCCCGTTCAAGCGGAACGGTGCAGTTACTTGTTGTTTAAGATCACTTCCCAGCAATATGAAATAGTCAGAAAAGCTGATGCGGGTATTCTTGTTGTATGCAGTTGGCTTAATGTTATTTGAAGTATTGCCCAGCATATCTTCTCTCCTTTGCAGGCTGTCGAGCTTGTGGATCAGCGTATCAGCTTGTTGAGCGGATGCAGTGCACGAAAAAAATGCGAGTACAGCTGATACTAATAAACCAATTTTCATCACGATAACAACGATTTCCCCAATAAATTGTTTTTAGACCTCGCCGAAAGCAAAATTCTTTACAATTAATTTTTGCAAATGATTTGTTTAAGACATGCTGAAATTTCCACCGCGTTCTCAACGATCATCAGGTGCCCGCCGTTCTCAACGGTGATGTCGGCATCTACATATTTCAATGGCAGGAGATTGTCTTTTGTTCCGTGAATATGGATCACGTTTGACGGAACTGTGTCGTTCTTCCAGGTGCGCAGGGCATCAAGAGCCCATCGATAGAATTGAATATCCAGGTCCTGAAGTGTGCTCCGCAAATACTTTTTTGTAGAGGTTAGATGAGCTCCCAGGAAATACGATTGAATTTTTTTCGATCGGCGAACCACTTTCTCAGGAACCATTTTGTATACCGGCGTGGACAACAGCATTCGCAAGTAAAAAGGAATTTCCTTTCTTGTTTTCGCGCTTGAGATGAGGATAGCG
>DASQJI010000293.1:0-12599 GCA_035631175.1 Parafilimonas sp. | reverse complement strand
CGAATTGGATAGCTTACCGGTGGATCTCTTCTTGCATCGGCGCCAAGCCCGTAGTCATTTACATAGTTCCTTGTGTATTGCCAGTTGCCCTGCAAATTCCATTTGTTATCTTTCGTAAAAATATTTGTCCGGAAGCGTGTTATCAGAAGCTGTTTTGTTGTGTAGGAAAAATCGAGTTGTCCTACAGAAAGTTTTGTAGTTGCCGGGTCGCCCATATAAAAAGCCTTCAGAAAATTTATCCCTAACAAAAAACCAATACTTGGGTTGTAGCCTATGGCCGGTAATATGGTCACACTGCCCGCCTTTTTGGTTGTGTCAACTTTTTTTGGTGGAAAGATTTTCTTTATCAGATCGATAAAATCCATCTGCTGCGATAAGCTATCCGTCGGCGGCTTGTTAACAGCACTGGTATCTTGTGCATTTGCCGTGATGAATAGAGTCACCGCGAACAGAATGCATATGGTAAACTTGTATTTCAAAATCTTTGTTTTAAAAATAGTGCTCGATATCTGGCTCCGCTACCGTAACTATTACTGTCTTTAATTGTTTGCCTGTGTCTTTTCTTTTTGCTTTCCTGCACCGACAGGAATGCTCAGGTTGATTTGCCAAACGCTATTCTTCTGCGATCCCTCGCTAAATTTATCTGTATCGGTTACCCCAAAATAGTAACGAATACCAAGGGCCATTGCGCCGGGCTCTTTTCGCAACCTTTGAGCAAGCCCTAACGCAAAACCAAAATCAAACCGCGTAATATTATTTTCAATATCGTTCTCGTAAGTCAGGTCGCCCGATTCAAAAATATCTTTTGCCTTCGTTCGTAAACCTATTTGAGGGCCAGCCTCGGCAAACAACTGCCCCTTCAGCCGGTATCTTATCAATATCGGCACCGCGATGTTCTTGATCTTCCGCGTAACATCTCCGCTGCTTAACAAACTATCGAGACCTGGATTATTCAGCGAGTAAGGTTTTAATTTAGAAACGCCAGTTGGATATTTAGGCATGGCTTCAGGATGAATATATAAGTTATCGTTCAGCTTGATGTTAAAGAAAAGTGCGAGGTTCAAACCTGCCCTGCTTTTTGCATCCGGAATGTTAGAAATATTTGCAAGGTTCAATCCACCTGTCAATCCAAATTCAAGTTTGCCTGTATTAAGTTTTTCGCCAAACAGCAGCGCGATCAGCACCTGCCCATGACCTTGTGATGACCAGATAAATAGCCCCAACAAAATACCAAACCTTTTTCCTGTCCTTCCGATCCGCATAGTTTAAACGGGAAAATAGGCAATAAGTATTACATGCGCTCCATGAAACGGTTAAATGGGCAGCGTCAGACACTTTAAAAGTGTGTGACACGTCAACTACACTTCTGTTCGTGATCAACCCAAACACCGAAGTGAAAAGGCGAATGTGTGTGGGCACCTACATTGAAAAATTAAACATTCGGATTCGCGTCGAAAGTATATTTTCGTCAGGCTGTCGGTTTACTATCAGCAAGCTTTGTTTTTCTAAAACAGGCCAATGACGCCTGTTTGATGAAAAATAAATAACTTCCATTTTCACAATTTTTTATTTCCTTATTTCTGTCGACCTCCGTGTCAATTTTAATATGGAGGGAGATAAGACATGCTCAATTATGGCAAAACTCAAGATAGGTGTAATAGACCTTGTAAGTAAGGGCCCGAACAATACTTTATGGGCAAGGATAATGCATGCGAACCTGGCAAGCATAATGCCAACGGTTGTCGCTAGCTGGTGCGAGCAGGAAGGGCATGATGTAAGGATGATCTGTTATACCGGATCGGAAGAATTGAATAACGACTTGCCACAGGATGTTGATGTCGTTTTTATTTGTTCTTTCACGCAGGCCGCTTTATTGGCGTATGCGCTGAGTAATTACTTCAGAAAAAAAGGAGCAGTAACTGTTTTGGGGGGACCCCATGCACGATGTTATCCTGACGATTCAATAAAATACTTCGATTATGTATTGGGGTTTACCGATCGATCGACAATTGTGGAAGTACTGCGCAACGTTGCTCCCCAACAAAAAGAGGGAATATTTCTTTCCGCAGCTAAGCAACCTTTGCAATTGCCGGGCGTTGTCCAGCGCTGGAAGTTCATTGAACCGACGTTAAAAAAAGCACCATTTCTTAAGATCGTGCCAATGATCGGAAGCATGGGTTGTCCTTATACCTGTTCCTTTTGTATCGACTCCGTTGTACCATACCAGGCGCTCGATTTTGAAACGATTCAAAACGATCTCCGCTTTTTGCTTACAAAATTTAAAAAGCCGGTGGTTGTGTGGCATGATCCCAATTTCGGAGTTCGATTTGAAGAAAATATGAACGCGATCGCGTCAGCGGCTCCCGCGAAAAGTTTCCGATTTATTGCAGAAAGCAGCTTGTCGATCCTAAATGAAAAACACCTGGTCGAGATGCAGAAAAATGGTTTTGAAGCTATGTTGCCGGGCATTGAATCATGGTACGAACTGGGCAATAAGTCGCGTACTGCACATATGGGTGGTGAAGAAAAATTGCAAAGAGTTTCGAAACACATCAACCAGATATTTAATTACATTCCCTATGTTCAAACAAATTTTGTATTGGGATTGGATAGTGATGAAGGAGACGAGCCTTTTGAATTGACGAAAAAATTTGTTGATCTTACGCCCGCCGCATTTCCGGGTTATTCGCTGTTAAGTGCTTTCGGAGAAGCAGCGCCGCAAAACCTCGAATATCAAAAAACAAACAGGGTTTTGCCATTCCCTTTCCATTTTCTTAATAATCACCTGGCGATGAACGTGAAGCCCAAAAATTATGAATGGATCGAATTTTATGATAAAGTAATAAGCCTCACGTCCTATTCGTTTTCAAAAAAGGCACTGTATCGTCGCTTTAAAGCCACTCCTAACTTCACGTCGCGGTGGATGAACTTTATGAGGGCAATTTCTTCTGAAGGATATGGCCGTTTAAAATTTTATCATCAAGTCCGGAAGAACCTTGTTGAGGATAAAAATTTTCGTAAATACTTTGAAGGAGAATCTGTAAAGCTTCCGGAGTTTTACACCAACATCATTAAAAGTACCCTCGGGAAATGGTGGGAATGGTTACCCAACGGAGCGGTAGAACATAATCCGAACGCTTATCTTGAAAAACATTTAAAACGAAATAGCGCTGCCACTGTTGGATCTAATGCGGGGCGCAGTTCATTACGTTCAACGTAGTGAGGATTTTGCAGTTACACCACAGAGAGTTTTGTAATTTCTGACCCATTAAAAATACGCGCGAGGTCCAGGTCTTTTGTCTTTTTCCAGTTATCAATATTTGCTTCCCTCACAATGCGCCAGAAATTTTTAGATTTCAATTCATGAAAATCAGCAGCGTTAATAAAGATCCCGCGTATACTGTTCCTTGTTTTGAAATTGATGGAAATCACATTTTCAGCAACTTTGTCCTGTTCCAAAAATCTTTCGATTTGTTCATTTGTCATAACTAAAATTTGCGGCGAAGGTAATGATAATAGCATATCGGTTTTCAACGATTGCGATGCTTGATTATGAGACTTCAAGGTCGAATTAAAATTTTTATTAGAGAAGAGAAACACGCTTGCAACCGTAGTACGCAGCCGCTTATGAAGAACGGTCATAGGGCGTAACGCTCGTAGAGCATCTAAGCCGAAGGTTGAGCCCACGACTAATAACAGATCCATCGAGGAAGGAGACGCTCAATTTTCCGGCTTTAGCTTACCAGTTATGGGAGCTTGCTGTTGTCTCAATCAAAACCTGCCAGGTTGATGCGACATTTTTATACCTTATTCAAGAAAGCCCGAGGGATTTAAAACCGTCGGCGTTTACTTTTCTCGTTCACGGCATAAAATTGACTTATTAATTGCTGATGGTGTTCCTGGCCCAGGCAACCGCCTTTCTAAACGCAGCGTCAATCTCCGTTTCGGAATAAATTTTTGATCCAACAACACCGCAGCCTCTTGAAAACATGACGCCTCTGTTTTCGCTCGCGTTGTATAAGATATCAATGCAGGGGGCTTTCATTCTTTTGATAAGATATTGCCCCTTTATTTTTTTGTGGGAAATGACATGGGTCCTTGTTTCTTTTGTGCGGTGCATACGATGTTTTTCGAAGGTGATAATGTATGTTAAGTATCTCTTTTCGATCACGGCCAGCCTTTATCTATACGTGACCGGACACAACTTAGTTTATTGGCTGGATAAGTTTTTTGTTGCCTGGCTCCGGGATGATGCGGCTGGGCGATAACCCTTTCGGTACCCTTTTAAAAAAGAAGCCCTCCGTACACACGGAAGGGCTGTATTTCCACTAAAAAATGTGTCTCTAAATAAGATCGGTTAGCAAAGCATAACAAAAGCCACAATGTGTACCTGGAAATACAAAAGCGGCTGTTAACGAGAATGAAGATAAGATAAGCCCCAAATAAGCCGCACGAAGTTCGCGGTTTCTTTGTTCGAAGAATTAACCGATTGAGACCGGAGCATATGCTGGGGATTATTTCCTGAAAATATTTTTTGCTGCTGCGCGACAAAGAGAACGAAGTTACTGGCTCGTTGAATCGGCAGCGCTCTTTTGCCCTTTTCGTTTTTCTCTTTTTTCTTTCATCATTTCCTTTCTCTTTGACTGATAGGTCTTAAACTGCGCGTCGGTGAGCACTCCTTTCAGTTCTCCGTCCATGGCAGCTATCTGTTGTTTCATAGCCGCAGATTTTTGTTGTTTGGATTTCCCTTTGTCGGTTTTGGCACCATAAATTTTGCCCGCATAGTTCCGGTTTATCGCCTGCACTTTCGAAGCCTGGTCATCATTTAGCGTTAAAGTTTTTTTCATCCAGTCCGTCCATTTGTCCGCTCTTGCATCGACGGATTTTTCCTGCGAATAGATATTTGTAACCATCCCAAGCAGGAATGCCACCAGTATTCCCCGTACTGTGTTGCTTTTCATGAGTGGTAAAGTTTAATCGTACTTATGATATTTAATTTCGGGCGGTCCGCATTTTGGATCGGCCGAAGGCGCGCTTCTACGGAACGATGCTTAGGTAATTATTAACTTACCTGTTCCCCTTTAATTATGCGCGGTGGAATCGGCGTTCTTTTTATTGCCTTTGTTCTTATCGCCTTCTTTTTTATCTGCCGTTGTGTTATCTCCGTCTTTTTTGTCTTTCCTTCCTTCTTTCATCTCCGTTTTTTTGGCGTCATACGTTTGAAACTGTTGCTGGGTAAAAACTGTCTTCAGCTCGGCATCCATTTTAGTGTCATTTTCCTTCACCTTATCCCAGTTGACCTTCCCGCCTGCAGTATCTTTTTTGATGTCGTTCAACTGGGTTGCGTACTTCAAATTGATCGACTGCACTTTCGCGACCTGGTCATCGTTGAGTTGTAGATTCTTTTTCATCCATTCGGTCCATTTGTTTGCGCGATCCTGGGGTGCTTTTTCCTGGGAATAGGCGCTGGTAAAACAAATCAACAGCGCGATCGATAATAATGCCTGGGTGATAATTTTTTTCATGGCTGGAAATTTATTTTATGAGATTTGGTTTATAGCGTCAGAACGTTCGCTGTGCTATTTTGGTAAGTTCGATGTGTGCTGCGAGCGGAGCGGGCAAAATCTTACCTGAATAAGATTTACTTCTTTAGCATATCGAGCATCGAAGTGACCTTGCTTACGTCGAAGCCACTCTTGAACGCATCTGGTTTGATGTTTTGCAGAAGTGATTCCGCCTGCGTAGCAACGGAGGAGATGGTCGTTGCAGATTTTAGTTTAGATGCCCAGTCCGTCACTGAAAATCCCTGCATAAGGGAAGCAGGGTTTAAGCCATTTCCCAATTGACTTAATAAAGATGAAGCTCCTGAAACACTGGAGGGACTCAATTTAGAAACACTGCTGAGCCATGTGGGCATTTTGAATGAAGAGAGCAGCGCGCTGGATTTAAGACCATTGCCGATGTTGCTCAACGCGGTACCTATACCAGGAACTTGTGAAGCTGCATTTGTTGCGGTAGAAACGGCCTGGTCTACCGGGCTCTGTGCGATACCTGCAAAGCAAATGCAGGACGTCAAAAGAACCGAAGTAAAAATTTTCTTCATGTTACATAATTTTTTTGATAAGAAATATGTCGATCACCAAAAGGGCGAACGGTCAAAAAAAATTACATAGGAGGGCGGAGTGCTAACGGTATCTTCCAAGAGGTTGTTCGTCGTTTGCTCATCATCTGCAGCGTTTCACCATTGCGAACTTTACCTTCTTTGGTGACAATAAAGCTACAATAAAACGCAGATGCAGGTAGTCTTTCTCGTCGATTAACCGTAAAACGGTCTGCGTCAGAAAACCTCACGACTAAAACCTGCCAGGGTTAGACCCGGCAGGCTGAAATATCCTTACCGGGATATTTCCTTATCAACAACAAAACTTTTGGACATTGGATTTCGGTCAACAACTCAAACCCTGCAACATTAGTTTTTGTCAGCCGGCGTTTACTGTTGTTTTGTTGGCGCAGGTAAATGTGACCTGTCGATCTGGCCAATGAAAGGAATCTCGTCGAGGACAGCCGTCTTTATCACACTTCTCAAGTAAGCCTCAAGCTGCAAAAACTGGCTTGCCTTCAATGCACCCACAACCGGCTTCATTTGCTTATATGTTTTGCTATACAAATTTTCAAACGCGATATTGTTGGCGGTCATTCTTGTGACCAGTTTATCGGCCGTTGCGTCAGTAAGTGTTTCATAGTTGGTTGCATAATCTTCAAGAATTTTTATAAAGTCCTGTCCCAGTTTTTTTCTTTCTGCTTCATAACTGTCGTACATTTTCCAGAATGCAGTAGCCTGTGCATCGTCTTTAAATGTCAGGTATTCCTGCATCAGGTCTCTCTTATCTTTTCCATACATCGACTGGATCAGGTTAACATCGTCGGTAGTTAGCTGCGCGGATGCGGAAAAAAACAGGAATAAGCAAAGAGGTGTGAGCCATTTTTTCATAACAATGATTTTTAGAATTTACAATGAGAAATGAAATGTTCCTGCAAAGTAAATTCTTAAAGTGAAATGCAGGTATTCAACGAACGTGGTTAACGGTTAAATCATCACATCCGCATCTTCATGCCGTAGCAACGTTTAATTTTATTATGAAGACTTTTCAAACAGCACATGAATGGAGTCAGTGAATGCACATCTCGCATTGATAAAGGAAAAATTCCAAAACCTCAGTGGAAAGATCCAGGAACTGTATGACACTGATCCGGACTTTCAATCGTTGTGCGCGGATTATTTCCTGTGCATGAAATTTTTAAACAGGCACGAAAAGCAATCCGGTTTGTTGCAGGAGTACGTTGAGCTCAGCCAGGTGCTCGAAACGGATATATACATGTTTGTGTCGCAGGCGTATTAATTCCTTTTGCTGCCACGAACAAAGAGATCAGTGTAGTGTTTGATCATGCAACAGTCGCCATTGAAATTCGGGCCGGCTTTTCATCGATGGTGTGCGGCTTCGCAACAGCGGCAATAACTTTTCTCACGATCTGATCTTGCAGGCCAAACACGTTAACCGGGTTAAATTTTCGCTGGTATGTTTCTCCCCATAGCTGTTGGTTTGTATCAGCATTGATCAACTGGATATTTACACGGCAATTATCTTCCTGGTATTGTATGTCGCCCGTAAATACAAAATGTGCACCGACTGCAGGCGCGATCTCCCTGATGTCGACGATCTTCTTTGCGATCCTTGACATTGTAAAATACGAGACCATCGAAAAATTTTGGTGTGATAGTTCCGTGCTTAATTGAACGCCCAACCCATGTGCGAACCCGATTCTTAGCGGGTCCGTTTCAAAATGCGAGAATGGGATCACCCCGAGCACCACGTGTTTCTTTGAATGCAATGTAAAAACGTCATGGCGCCGATCCTCGTCTTCATGCACGGCGGCTTCCCTGGTCGTAAAGACCGGCACATAGCTACCTTTTGGAATAGCTATATAGACAGGGTCGCCATTTGCCGTTGATTTGTAATAGTGATTCAATGCGCGTCTTAGTCTGCCCGCGTGAATCCTCACGATGGCATCGTGCTGTGGTGTAAAGTCGATGGCCTTATTCAACACCTGGGTGCCGATAGTATATTCCTTTATGGTGTTTGAATGACCGGCCAGGGTTTCATCCACGACAAAGGAAAGAAATCGTTTGAGAATGTCTGATGTGGCGAAGGACGAATGAGAAAATATTCGTTCCAGTTGTTCGTAGATCGCTTCTTTTGGAAAGATTGGTGCAGCAGGCTGATTCTGAGTAATGAGCATAAATGTTGTTTGTTGTGAGCAAATGTCTTCCACAGGCGATTAGCGTTGAGTGATTTTTATCAGGGTTTGTGGTCTCTTGGCATTTTCGAGCCAACACTGAATCTACAATATTTGACCTAGCTTGTTAGTTGACCTCTCGCGTTGTCGTACAGTTCTCCGAGTGTTTTGAAAGCGCCGATCAATATTGTAAAGTCCGACGAAATGCAAAACGAATCCATCTCGCCTGACGACGACCAGTACGAGACAAAGTGATAAACATGCTGATGTGACAAATCCTTTGAAATGCTGTGCTGTTTACAACTGTTCGGCATTTGAGTGCTCACCAGTTTGTACGTTTGTTCAAACTCCTTTTCTTTATTCTCCGGAATAAATCCTGACAACTTCAAATAATACATAAGCAAGTTCGGTTGGGCCACTGAAATAATCCGCAATAACCGAATTCATTAATTCAACATGCGTGCCACCTAAAAGTCCTTGCTTAAATATTTTATAAGAGATTGATGCTGAATAGAAACTCAACTACGTGCGGCGGCTTCACTTTCAACCAAGCCCTCCACCAAATCACGAAAAAGAAAGCAAGTCACGAAATACCGTGAGTGAGTTTTGTTGTAAAAGGCAAAAATAGCAAGAAGCAAATAACAAGAGACAAAAATCAGGAGCCAAGACTCAAGAACCAAAGGACAAGAACCAAATGTCAAGAACCAAATAACAAGAACCAATCTCAAGAACCAAATCTCAAGAACCAAAAATCAAGAAGCAAATCTCAAGAACCAAAAAAAAGAGCCAAAAGGCAAGAGCCATTTTGCGAAAGCCGTGAACTAAGTGCGGACGTATGCCTAACTATGCCTCGAAAATCCGAAATCTGCAATCTGAAATCTGCAATCGTAAATCCTAACTCTTCCTCACGGTTCCGCTCTCGTAATATTAAGTCTCTTCAACCGGGAACGAAGCGTGTTGGGATGCAGGCCGAGTTTATTTGCAGCGCCATCGTCACCGTTGATCTTCCATTTCGATTCACGGAGGATTTTTAAAATGTGTGCCCTTTCAACTTCTTCCATCGAAAAATAGATCGTGGGTTCAGGAGGAACAGACTGGTTTAGCCATTCGAGCTTCAGGGTGCTGCCGGTGGTAGAGATCATCGATCGCTCTATTACATTCATCAGCTCCCTCACGTTTCCCGGCCACGAGTATTGCTTAAACCGCATCATATCGGCTTTGGAAATATTTTGAACATTTTTTGCCTGTTGTTCTGAAAATAGCCTCACGAAGTGGGCAACAAGCAGTGGTATATCTTCCTGCCGGTTTCTCAACGGCGGTACGGTTATAGGAAACACGTTCAAACGATAGTACAAATCCTCACGGAACCGCGATTCCCCGACTTCTTTTAAAAGATCCCGATTGGTTGCCGAAATCACCCTCACATCCACTTTAAATGTTTGCTGTGCTCCGAGCCGTTCGAACTCTCCGCTCTGCAGAACGCGTAACAGTTTCGGCTGAAGTGAGACGGGCAGTTCGCTTATTTCGTCGAGAAAAATAGTGCCGCCATCGGCGAGCTCGAACCTGCCTTTTCTCGCCTGGGTGGCGCCGGTGAATGAACCTTTTTCATGTCCGAATAATTCGCTCTCAATCAATTCCGGCGGCAGCGCAGCGCAATTAAGTTTTATAAATGGCTTTTCCTTCCGATAGCTACGTTCATGTATAAGGTTTGCGAATAACTCCTTTCCCACGCCGGTTTCGCCCTCAAGCAATACAGTAGCATTGGTGGGCGCAACTTGATTAGCTTTTTGGATCGCATACATTATAGCCTCGCTTTCGCCGATTATGTTTGGCTCCTGCGCAACAGGAAGATTTCGGTTTTCATTCAACGATTCTTTTTCCAACTCGATCTTCAGCGTCCGTATTTCCTGGAACGCCTTCTCCTGTTCGGTAATGTTCACGCCAATACTCATCGCACCCGTTATCTGGATATTATCATTGTAGACAAAAATGTTCGTCCAGTTAATAATGAGCCGACTCCCGTTTTTTGTGACAACGTCATTCATCAAATGCGGCATCAACTTGCCTTCCTTTATCACATCGATAAACTTTGCTTTTCTGTCTGCGGCTTCGTCTTTCGGTATCGCTGTATCGAACCAGCTTCGTCCAAGCAACTCATCCTGTCCAACATATCCAAGCGTTTTAACAGCATATGGGTTCAAATATTTGATTATCCCGCCGCTATCGACCTCCACAATAAGCAATTGCATGTTTTGCACCAGCCAATCCCAGCGTATGTCCTGCGATCGTAATATTTTCTCCAGCTTGTATTTCTCAAGAGCATCCGCGCGCAGGCGAATGCCGATGATCACTATGAATGAAACAGGAAAAAGATTTATGGGGAAAAAAAGCTTGGTGCCCAGGATGTTCCCGAAATAATTTTGAGTGAGTTGGTTTATCACCGTCAACAGGTAAAAAAGGGCGAAGAAATGCATTGCTGTGATAAACCATTTGGCCTTGCCCTTTTCGTCGAGTCTGAGCTGCGCAAAACCGCTGTAGTAACCGTAACAAACGTTCAGTGTAAGAGCGAAAACCACAGCCCAGGTCCACAGTGGTTTTTGGGTGTCGGTTCTCGTGAGGACCATAAGCACGTAAGCAACGACGACAGTTAGAGAAATTATGCACGGCATCAGCTTCTTCTTACGGCCGGTATAAAGAAAAACAAACCAGGGAAACAGAAGATTAAAAGAATTATTGAAAATGCGTTTGATATCGATTTGTAAGCCGTAAGGAGCCTGGTCGTGAAGTATGAAACCCGCAGGGGGGATCATAAAAAAAATGAACATGGCCAAGCACATGCTCCCGAATAGTACATCAACTTTTTCCCCTTCCTTATGAAACCCAATGAACAAATTTACAAGGCCTGCAAAAAGAGAAACTCCGGCTGTAATTAGAGCAATGGTTGTGTAGAATGCTTCCATAATGTTAGTTCAGCGGAGTGCGTTTGTCTAAAACTTGTCGGCGAGTGATGATAGCTTTTACCGTTAAACCTGCGACGGGCTAATTGGCCGAAAAGAAACTGTAATTTTAGCCAAATGTAGGGATAAATAGCCGCCTCTTACCATTAAAACGATTATCTTTAAGAGAAGCTCATTACCCCTTTTGATGATTGTTTAAATATTTTGCTTTAAATTTAAACAAATCTAAATCCATTTCGGTAACAAAACCAAATTTTTGTTTACAAAAACCATTTAATATTAAACCGAATTCCTATCGTTTCCGATGACCCCGGATATAGTGATATAGGCCGATTCTGGGGTAACATAGAAACGCCTGTACCCGATAAACTCCGCGAAAGAAGGCTGCTGTTTTCAGATTTCCACGTTCAGCCAACTTTGTTCCCCAACACGATCCTCGCTGCTTAACGAATGACAACCACGTTGCGGGCCTCGGCATCATGCAAGAGTTGAACTATCCTGCATTGCACGGTCAAAACCTCCCTGGTTATCCGGCCATCTGAGCGACCAGGTTGTAACGATCCCCGGGGCGACTCCGCCACCATTCATTCAAACGATGGAATGGGTTACGAGCTTTTTGAGATGAAGGCGTACATAAAAGAAAGTGGAAGATATTTCGGCTGCCAATTCCTTTCGCCACAGGACAATGGCAGCTTTACGATCTTGAAAAGGACCCCGGTGAAACCACTGATTTGTCTGCAAAATTTCCTCAAGTAAGGGAAGAATTGATAAACGACTGGATTAATTACACGAAACAAAACGAGGTGTATGATCACCGGCGGGCATTATGACCTCCGTGTATCGGAAAGCATACAGCCCGGACAGTGAAGCTAACTAGCGAAGACGGTTGGCGCGAATACCAACCCGTATAAATAAGAGTTGGTGCATTCGTATCGTTTGACGCATAATTTTATATTTGAGTAAAATTTTTTCGTTGCGCACACAACGGATATTCTTCGGCTTATACGACAGGCATAACAGGATGGGCAATTAATCTCACTAAATTTGAATCGCTCAGCGCATTGATGCAATCAAACTTTTGACGGATGAGAAAATATTTATCCATTTTCAATCTTCGAACTTTAATTGTTGCGGTGCTTTCAGCGGCGTCGTCAGCATATTGCCTTTATTTTCACGTAAGCCTTTATCTTGACTTTCTTATCCTTGGATAGCGTTCCCGCTAACTTTCTCGCTCGGGGCAGCGTTTAAAAGGAGAGAACGCGCTTTGCAGTACATCAGTCTCTTCAAAGCGTCGCTGCAGTCGGTGTATTATGTTTTCAAGGATGCGAAGCTGGACCAGGAGAAAAA
>DASQJI010000292.1:0-9917 GCA_035631175.1 Parafilimonas sp. | reverse complement strand
AGCAGGGCAGAGGAAGGCTGCCGTTGTTCCTGAATTCGTATAAGAGCCTGTATTTGGAAAACAAGCGATACAGTTATATGAAATTGAGGAACGGTTCATTGAAAGATTATGTTCCCGATCATTATCCTTTAGGATATATGCTCGTTGCATATGGCAGGGAGAAATATGGCGACGATTTTTGGAAAAATGTCACACATGATGCGGCCTCTTTTCATCCATTGTTTTACCCGATGCAACATGCAGTCAAAAAATATTCGAACGTTTCCTTTGATCAGTTTGTTCAGAATGCATTCAGTTTCTACAACCAACAATGGACCGGCCAAACAATACCTGGTTTGCAATTCCTTGATTCGACACAAACAAATAATGTGGTCGATGAAAAATATCCTTATGCTGCAGCGGATGGTTCGGTTATTATGTTGCAGGATGGCTTTAGGGACAACCCGGGATTTGTTGTGAGGGAGGCGGATGGTAGCATCAAAAAGATAGCGACACAAAGTATTTGCACCGACGATTATTTTTCTTATAATAATGGGAAGATCGTATATGCATCCTTTAAACCCGACCCACGTTGGGGTAACAGGGAGTTTGGCGAGATCAGGGTCGTTGATGTGCCTTCGGGGCGGGAAAGGAAATTTGTTCCTGCCGTAAGCGATCACGGCATTCGTCCTAAATTTTTCGCACCCGACATTTCACATGATGGACAACAGATCGTTGTTATCGAAAATAGTTCGGCGCAGAGATCGTTCATACATCTAATCCGAATTTCCGGGGAACTGATTAGATCTTTTGAAAATTCTGCGGATCATACTTACTCATATCCTAAGTTTTCTGCCGACGATAAATCCATCTATGTCTGCGACAGAAACGCGAAGGGTGAGATGAGCATCTTAAAAGGAAGTGTCGACGGTGGCAGTCTCATTCAGATCATGCCGTATTCAAACAGGATCGTTGGTTTTCCGGTTGTAGATGGGGACACTTTGTTTTTCTCATGTTCTAACAATGGATTCGATGAAAGCTGGGCTTATATCAATTCACAACAGAAAACCTATCGCGTCGCTTCCGCTGCGACCGGTTTATACCAGGCAAGTATGTCAAACGATAAATTGATCGGTTCTGTTTTCACGGCTGACGGATACCGGCTTGCCTCGTTATCCCCGGCCTGGCAACCGATAACCAGTGGCGACACGCTAAAGGATCTCTATGTTTTCAAGCCATTTCAGAGAGCGGATAACAGCCTGCTTCAAAATGTTTCTGAACGCGATTTGAAAGCCTCTAAATATTCGAAAGCTTCCGGTCTTTTTAATTTTCATAGCTGGAATCCATATTTCAGCGATCCGGATTATTCATTCATCCTGTACGGTCAAAACGTGTTAAATACGTTTCAAAGTCAGTTATATTATACATATAACAGGGATGAACATTTTCACCGCGTCGGCTACACTGGAATTTATGGCGGTTGGTACGTTCAACCTTTCGCAGATGTAAATCAAACCTGGAGCAGGAGCAGGGTATTAAATGCAGATAGTTCGTTGGACTGGAATGAAACCAAAGTCGCCGCCGGGTTGCAATTACCTCTCAACTTTACCGGTGGAAAAATGTATCGGAGGCTGCACCCAAGTGTTAGTTACAATTTTGTAGCAACGCAATGGCAGGGCATTGCAAAAGAGTTGTTGCAGAATTCCAGCTTCAGTTATCTGCAAACGCGGATAACATACAGCCAATACATTCAACAGGCCATACAGCATATTTATCCACGATTCGGTCAATCGTTTTCTATTCAATACAGGACCGGCAGTACGGCGCACCAGTTATTGCTGAATGGCTATTTGTACTTTCCCGGCGTCGTGAAAACCCATAACATTGTCATAAACGTTGCCTACCAGCAAAGGGATACTTCGGGTAAATATTTTTTCGATAACAATTTTCCTTTTTCGAGGGGCTATACAGCGGTGGACTACCCGAGACTCTGGAAGGCCGGCGCTAATTATCATTTCCATTTATTTTACCCTGATTGGGGTTTTGCAAACCTTGTTTATTTTCTGCGGGTGCGCGCTAACTTATTTTACGATTTCACGGAAGCAAAAAGCCTGCGAACAGGAAACCACTTCGACTTTAGATCCACCGGTGGCGAAATATTTTTCGACAGCAAATGGTGGAACCAGCAATTTATCAGCTTTGGGATCAGGTACAGCAGGCTACTGAATGAAGATGTTAAAGGCATGAGCGCTGACCAGTGGGAATTTATTGTTCCCATAACTTTGTAGGCCCTTTATCTAAATGTGAATTTTGTCTAAAAATTTCATAGTTCGCCCAATTCTTATATCTTTGCGCTCCCAAATTTATGTCCAAGCAGCCACTGATTCAACAAGATGGAAGTATAATTGAGGCGCTTAGCAACGCCATGTTCAGGGTGAAGTTGGAAAATGGGCACGAGATCCTGGCGACCATTTCAGGTAAAATGCGCATGAATTATATCCGCATCCTGCCGGGTGATAAGGTAAAAGTTGAGATGAGCCCTTACGATCTTTCGAGAGGGAGAATCATTTTAAGATACAAATAACAAAAGCGGCGAGCGATGAGCTGCGAGCTACGAGCTCGAGGCTGAAAACTCAAAGCCCAAAGCTGGAAAATATGAAAGTGAGAGCTTCAGTAAAAAAACGCAGTGCCGATTGCAAGATCGTCCGCAGAAAGGGCAAGCTGTACATCATTAATAAGAAGAACCCGCGCTTTAAGCAGCGCCAGGGTTAAGAAAAAGCCGTGAGCCATTAGCTGCGAGCTACGAGCAGGACTCGAAGCTCACAGCTCGAAGCTCGAAGCCAAAAAATCAAAAACAAATACCTATAATCAGAAATTATGGCTCGTATTGCCGGAGTTGATTTACCAAAAAATAAAAGAGGAGAGATAGGGCTGACTTATATCTACGGTATAGGCCGCTCTACTGCCCGTTATATCCTTGACAAAGCGGGGATTGATTACGATAAAAAGGTCAACGACTGGAATGATGATGATCTCAATCACATTCGTACAGTTATCACCAACGAAATAAAAGTGGAAGGCGCATTGCGCAGCGAAGTTCAAATGAGCATTAAACGCTTACTTGATATTGCCTGCTATCGCGGACTTCGTCATCGTAAAGGCTTGCCGGTTCGCGGTCAGCGTACCCGTACCAACAGCCGTACGAGGAAAGGTAAACGTAAAACCGTCGCTGGTAAGAAGAAAGCACCTAAAAAGTAAAATCACAAAATACAAATGCCAGGCTCTAATTGAAAACGTTTTTGAGATTTGGAGCTTGAGATTTGGAACTTAAATAAGTATGGCAAAAGCACAGGCAAGCGCAAAGGCCGCCGCAAAAAAGAGAATCGTCAAAGTAGATTCTTACGGCGATGCGCACATCAATGCTACTTTTAATAATCTCATCGTTTCCCTCACCAATAAGCACGGCCAGGTTATCAGTTGGTCATCTGCCGGTAAGATGGGATTTCGCGGTTCTAAAAAGAATACTCCGTATGCGGCACAGATGGCCGCCCAGGATGCGGCGAAAGTTGCTGTAGATGCCGGGTTGAGAAAGGTAGACGTTTATGTAAAAGGTCCGGGTGCAGGACGCGAAAGCGCAATTCGCGCATTAGCAACAAACGGCATTGAAGTGGCAATGATAAAGGATGTTACTCCGTTACCCCACAACGGTTGCCGTCCTCCAAAGAAAAGAAGAGTTTAATAAGAATTACGATGTACGATTTACGAATTACGATTTTAGCCACGTCGACTTCCTAAATCGTAAATCCGAAATCGTAGATTGTAAATAACAGGGTGTGGCATTTATTTTAAGATTTTTATTGATGCTGCATCGTCACCAAAAAATCAGTACATAATTATGGCACGTTACAACGGTCCCAAGACAAAGATCAGTCGTATTTTCGGCGAACCTATTTTAGGCAATGGTAAATGGCTCAACAAAAACAGCAACCCTCCCGGCCAGCACGGCGCATCGCGCAAACGTAAAACCCTCGGTGAATACGCGGTTCAGTTGAAAGAAAAACAGAAAGCAAAGTACACATACGGCGTGTTAGAGCGTCAGTTCCGCAAAACATTTGAGGAAGCAGCCCGGCTTAAAGGTGTAACAGGCGAAAATCTCATTAAATTACTGGAAGCCCGCCTCGACAATACTATTTTTCGGTTGGGGATTGCGCCTTCGAGACCTGCTGCACGACAGCTCGTGTCGCATAAACATGTTACCGTGAATGGAACAGTGGTAAACGTTCCTTCATTTCAATTGAAACCTGGCGATAAGATCGGCCTTAAAGAAAAGACTGAAGGCAACAGTTCCATCACCAGCCAGATCCGCGGCAAAAGCCCGAAGTTCAATTGGCTGGATTGGAATGATGCTGAGAAAAAAGGTGTGTTCATCACATATCCCGAAAGAGAAAGCGTTCCTGAAAATATCAGGGAGCAGTTGATCGTGGAGTTGTACAGCAAGTAAATCGCCTCTGGGTTGGAGTATTGAACAGAACGTACAAGAGTGCGACGCAAGTAAAGCCTAATAGCAGCAATGCAGTTGAGTTCATAATAAAATAAAAATAAAACACGGAATATAAAATGGCCATTTTAAACTTCCAGAAACCTGACAAGATCATCTTACAAAAAGCAACTGATTTTGAAGGTTCATTTGAATTTCGCCCTTTGGAACAGGGTTACGGTTTAACTATCGGAAATGCCCTCAGAAGGGTCTTATTGAGCAGCCTTGAAGGATACGCGATCACAGGAATTAAGATCGAAGGCGTAGACCATGAGTTTGCAACGGTAAAAGGTGTAACGGAAGATGTAACGGAAATCATTCTCAACTTAAAACAGGTGCGCTTCAGGAAAACTGTCGACCACGATGTAGCAAGTGAGAAAGTTTCAATGAGCATTAAAGGCAACTCTGAATTCACAGCCGGAATGTTGAACGATAACATGCAAAGTTTTGAGGTGATGAACCCACAGCTTGTTATCTGCACAATGGACCCGACTGCGAAATTGGATATTGAGCTCACAGTCTCAAAAGGACGTGGGTACGTTCCTTCAGAAGAGAATCGCGTGAAGGACCTGCCGCTTGGCGTAATCCCGATCGATTCAATTCATACGCCTATCAAGAATGTGAAATACGCTGTAGAAAATTATCGTGTTGAGCAAAGAACAGACTACGAAAAATTGCTGCTCGATGTGTCTACTGACGGAACTATTCATCCGGAAGAAGCGGTTAAACAGGCTTCCCGCATTCTGATCCAGCACCTGATGATCATCACCGATGAAAACATTACGTTCGACAACAAAGAAGACAGGAAAGAAGATGTTGTTGATGAGCAAATGCTTCAGTTGCGTAAAGTGTTGAAAACGCCTTTAGAAGACCTCGATCTTTCTGTGCGCGCTTTCAACTGTTTGAAGGCGGCAAAGATCAATAGCTTAAGCGAGCTGGTTCAATACGAGCAGGAAGACCTGATGAAGTTCCGCAATTTCGGTCAGAAGTCATTGAGCGAGATCGAACAGGTGTTGTCTGAAAGAGGCTTGCACTTCGGCATGGATTTGAGCAAGATGGGATTGGATGATATTGGGTAATAACCCGACCAACCTCCTCTGAAGGGCAGAAAAGTAAGTTCTTGAAGAATCATTTATAACAATAGACCCAATTCCTTTAGGGGTTAGGGTCAGTCCTCTGTAATTCCTGACACGGTACAGAGGTAAAAATTTAAACGTCATGCGTCACGGAGACAAAATAAAAAATCTCAGCCGAACAAAGGCACACAGGGATGCGTTGCTGGCCAATCTTGGCAGCCAGTTGATCGTAAATAAGCGCATCGTAACCACACTTGCAAAAGCAAAGTCATTACGAACATACATTGAGCCGCTGATCACTAAGACTCGCAAGGGTGAAGGCCAGCAGCAGATCATGCACCAGCATCGGGTGGTGTTCAGTTATTTAAAAGATAAAACGGCGGTGAAAGAATTGTTCACAGTTGTTGCTCAAAAAGTATCCGGTCGCCCGGGTGGTTATACCAGGATCATCAAATTAGGCGCACGTACCGGTGATAATGCCGAAATGGCCTTGATCGAGCTCGTGGATTTCAACGAGGTGTACGGGAAGGGAGTCGCAGTGGATACCGGTAAGAAAACACGCCGTGGTCGTGGTAAGAAATCGCCAGCGAAAGCAGAAGCTCCGAAAGCTGCCGAAGCGGTGGCCGCCAAACCTGCCGAAACTTCGTCTTCCACAGAAACGAAAACGGAAGCTCCCGTGGAAGGAGAAACAAATATTGAAAAGGGAACGGAAGAATAAAAAATCATTCACATTTTGGAGAAGGCTTGCTCGAAAGAGCGGGCCTTTCTTCTTTATAGACCCCACAATTTCAAAAAACCTGTCAAGTCTGTTCCAGCATCATTATCTTTTCAAACAAATCCTCGTACTCTTTATTTGCAGCCGCCATTTTTTGTTGAACGGATGCGTAACTCGCTTCTAACTGCAGAAACCTATTTTTGTCCGCGTAACTTTCAGGCAGGGCAAGGTCAGCTTCGATGTTTGATTTTTGCTGATTAAGTTCATTCAAATGGCCCTCGAGTTTACTGAACTGTTTTTGCAGTCTTTGCAGTTCTTTCTTTTGTTCACGATGTTCGTTATTTGAAGTTTGAAGTTTGATGCTAGACGTTTGATGTTGAACGTTCGTGCTTTGAGATTTCGGGTTGGCGGCTTGTTCATTCACAATTGACCCTGCCCGAATGGGTCGTTCAGGCGGAAATTCACTATTTACACCTGCTACTGCCTGACTCAATCGCTCAGGCGCGGATTCACGATTCACGTTTGAAGCCTTCATCCGTTCCTTCCACTCAACATACTCCTCGTATCCACCCTTAAATTCTTTTATTTCATGATCGATGATCTCCCAGATCTTATTGGCTGTCTTCGAAATAAAGTAACGGTCATGGCTCACCAAAATATAGCTGCCTTCATATTTGTTCAACGCTTCGCTCAATAATTCAACGCTGTGAATGTCCAGGTGGTTGGTGGGTTCATCAAGCAACAAGAAATTCGCTTTTCCAACTATTACCTTTGCTAATGCCACTCTTGCTTTTTCACCGCCACTTAAGACGCGGATCTTTTTTTCCACGTCGTCACCGCTGAATAAAAAACAGCCGAGCAATGTACGCAACTCCAGCTCCGTTTTTCCGCTGCCGCACAACAGCATTTCTTCTAAAACCGTGTTGTTTATGTTCAGCGCTTCGAGCTGATGCTGTGCATAAAAACTTTCTTCTACATTATGGCCCCACGTCCTTTCACCCGTGAAGGGTTCAGTTCCGGCGATCATTCTTAAAATGGTGGATTTGCCTTTACCATTTGCACCGATCAAAGCGATCTTATCACCGCGATCAATTTCAGCGCCGGTGTTGTTAAGGATCAAATTATCACCGAATGCTTTCGTTGCATGCTTTAGCGAAGCGAGAATTTTGCCAGGCTGCTTATCAACACGAAAATTTATTTTTAAGTTGGGCCGTTCAAGCTGCGCGCTTTCGATCCGCTCTAATTTGTCCAATTTTTTTATCAGGCTTTGCGCCATGGCCGCCTTACTGGCTTTCGCCCGGAAACGTTCAATTAATCTTTCGTTCTGACGGATATAATCCTGCTGGTTTTCGTATGCCCGTTGCTGCAACTCGATACGCTGCTGCTTTTCCGTTTCGTAAAGATCATAGTTGCCAGAATAAATATTCAATTGTTGCTGGTAGATCTCGACAATTTTAGTCACCATGCGGTTCAGAAAATATTTGTCGTGGCTTACGATCACGACACTTCCCTTGTAGTGCTGCAAATATTTTTCGAGCCATTCGATTGACGGAAGGTCAAGATGGTTTGTAGGTTCATCAAGAAGCAAAAGGTCGGGCTGTTGTAAAATCATTTTTGCAAGTAGCACGCGCATTCTCCATCCGCCGCTGAATTCTTCATACGGGCGATTTAAGTCGCTGTTGGCGAAGCCGAGCCCCTGTAGTACTTCTTCGGTTTTATGATGGATGTTATAGCCGCCAAGCACTTCCAGTTCATGCAACTTGTCCGAATAAATGTGCAGCAGTTTTTCGTCGGACGTTGCTTCGAGCTTTTTTCCGATTTCCTCAATTTCTTTTTCAAGCTGCTGCACTTTTTCAAAGGCGCTGAGAGCAACATTCAGAATAGAATCGCGTGTATCAAAACTGAGAAGGTCCTGGTGCAAATAACCAATCGATGTATTGCGGCTTCTTTCAACAGATCCCGCCGAGGGTTGAAATTCTCCGACCAGCAATTTCAATAATGTGGATTTGCCCGTGCCGTTATAGCCGATCAGGCCGATCCGTTCACCTGGCTGAATGTGCCAGGTCGCATTTTCGAAAATGATCCGTGAACCAAATTCAAATGTTACATTATTTAATCCTGCGAGCATAGAAAATTCTGCTGCGCAAAACTAAATGATTGCAGCATTCTGTATAAGCATCTTAGCGTTTTGTTTCGTGGATGGCCTTGAGAATATTTGACAGGCCTTTTTGAAGTTTTTCTGTTTGGTCCCAACTATAGCCAATACGCATATAGCGCCCGTCTTCTTCAAACCAATGCCCGCGGCCGACATACGTGTGGTATTTGTGCAATAACACTTCATGAAAACGGGTGCTATTAATGTCAATTTCTTTTTTGATACGCGGGAAACAAACACACCCACCCTGCGGCTGTATCCATTCAAGCACCTTTTGGCTGTCCATGAAATCTTTAATGATCGAAAAATTTTTCTGAATTACCTGTTTAACGCGGGGAAAATTTTTTTCCTTAGACAACAAATACTGAAAGGCTATCTCTTCGTCCACAACAGAATTAGTTATAAAGATCTGTTCCTTGGCTGCAAGGAATATCTCCATTAATTTTTTATTGCTGCAAATAAGCCAGCCGATCCTTATTCCGGGCAAACCGTAAGATTTTGACATAGAGCTGACGCTGATGACGCGCTCCGACAAAGATGCTGCCACCAGTAATTGAGGCCCAAAACACATATCACGGTACGTTTCATCAAAAAGCAGCCATGTGTTTTTGCTTTCAACAATATCAATAATTTTTCTCAATGTCGCTTCATCGATCATTACGCCAGTGGGATTGTGCGGATAGGTGAGGCTGACAAGTTTCGTTTGTTCAGTGATAAGGTTTTGTAATTCGTCAAGATCCAGTTGATAGCGATCCTCGAAGCGCAGATTCAGGTAGCTGACAGTTGCGCCGAGCGCACGCGGTGTTTCAATATTCGTAGCGTAATTCGGTTTGGCGACTACAACATGGTCGTTTTTATCTAATAATGACGTTGCAACGATGAAGAGCGCGGCCGCCGCACCCGGCGTTATCAAAACATCATCCGCATCTAAATTGTCTTCTGCAGCAATCAATTTCCGCAACTCCGCTTTGCCTTTATGGTCACCATAGAACAACAACAGATTATCTACTGAGATACGGAGGTCGCTCAATCGCTGATCGGTAAATGAACTTTCTGATAAGTTACATTCGATGTTCTCATAACCGTATCCTTCCGGTGCTTCGATCTCAATAGGCATTCGCCTGTATTCCATAGTAGGATTTTTTTTAAAAATTAGTGCATAAAAATATCACCCACTTTTTGGTGAAGTTAGAGTGGTCGCTAAAAGGCACAATGGAATGCATGCGGGAAACGTACAGCTCCAATGATTCAATCATTATGTCCGGAAGTTCAACGGTAACTAAAAGATCAGCTTAACTCATTTTTTGTGTCCCGTCCAGTCTTTGTGGCTCAAAGCAAGCTCGATCTTTTTTCTGCAACGGTCTATGTCGTTTCGGTATTCTTTTATTTTTTCGTCGTTGAGCGAAACAAGGATCGCCTTTTCAAAAAAAGTGATTGCCGCATCAAACTGCATAT
>DASQJI010000291.1:0-5027 GCA_035631175.1 Parafilimonas sp. | reverse complement strand
CCGTTGCGTGTGATCGCCGACAAGTTCAATGTAATTCAGATGGGCGTTATTGCAGCCGAACGTGTGTTTAGAGTTTTGGATAATGATGACGTTACGCCGCTCGCCTCCGAAGCTGAAACTTATCGTTCACCACAGCGATTGAACGGAGAAGTTGAATTTGATCACGTTTGGTTTGCATATAATGAAGAAAACTACGTGTTGAAAGATATTTCGTTTAAGGTTGAAGCCGGTGAAACGGTCGCAATTGTCGGACATACGGGAAGCGGTAAAACTTCAATTATCAGTTTGCTGAACCGCCTGTATCAAATTAAGCGGGGTGACATAAAGCTGGATGATGTTTCCATAGAAAAATATGAGCTCGATACGTTGCGGCGAAATATCGCTGTCGTGCTGCAGGATGTGTTTCTTTTCTCAGGCTCTGTGATGGATAACATCACATTGCACAATTCAGAAATAAAAAGAGAAGAAGTGGTCGAGGCTGCGAGGCTTATTGGTGTGCACGACTTTATCATGCAACTACCCGGAAATTATGATTATAACGTGATGGAAAGAGGCAGCACACTGAGCCTTGGCCAACGGCAACTTATTTCGTTCATACGGGCGATCTTGTCAGATCCGGCAGTGCTGATACTGGATGAAGCCACGTCCTCAATAGATTCTGAAAGCGAGCTGTTGATCCAAAAAGCGATTGACACATTGATCACCGGGCGCACGGCGATCGTTATTGCTCACCGGTTGTCCACGATCCGCAAGGCAGACAAGATCATTGTATTGGACAAAGGTGAAATAAAAGAGACAGGCACGCATGAAGAATTGCTTGCGCTAAATGGCCTGTATGCAAAATTGCATAGCATGCAATTTGAAAAACAGAAGGCAATAACTGCATAGTTTCATTTTGATGGTATCCGATTTCGTTTTGAAGCTGCTAAAAGAATATTATAGATATTTGCGCCCACAAAAAACAAACGCCATTGACCTTCCGTAAGCGAAAACTAAAAAGCACTGAGATCGTCGTCTTAATTATTGTTTTTGTTTTAATGACGATCGGCATTATTGCAGCAGTCGTGAACAAGACCTGGTTTGAACAAAAATATGTGGTGGAGGATGGATTTATTGAAGACCTGACTTTGATACCCCTCACGGTTCTTACGATCACATCTCTTCTTTATCTCGCCAGGTTTACGCGCAAAAAGAACGCGTGGTTTTTTCTTACGTACCTGGGTATCGCTTTCGGAAGCTTTTTTGTGTTGGGCGAAGAGATCAGTTGGGGACAAAGGATTTTTCATTTCAAAACCTCAGAGTTTTTCGAGGAACATAATTCGCAGGACGAAGAGAATATTCACAATCTCGTTCTTGATGGCGAAAAATTGAACAAGATCATTTTCACTGATGTACTGGTTGCAGGCGTAGCCATTTATCTCGTCGGGTTTCCGTGGTTTTATGGAAGGAACGACAGGTTCAAAAAATTTATAGACGATTCGGGTGTACCAATACCAACGTTGTATCAAATCATCTCCTCCCTTTTGGTCTTTGGCCTTTCGTTCCTCACGTTTGATTCAAAGGGTGCTGAACTGCTCGAGTTTGGAGGATGCGCCATGTTCATGCTGATCGTGCTTTACCCACTCAACAGCGCTGCACGTTTTCAGCCTAACTTGTCTCGTCGGTAAAAACCGAAACGTTCTCCTTAAACCAATTTATCTGTTTTTGTATTCCTTCTTCCAGGCTCGTTTTCGGGTTATAATTCAGCATCTTTTTCGCTTTGTCGATGACAGCTTTTGTGTTGGTTTGATTTCCCTGCCGCGCTGCGATTAATTCCATTTGTATCTTTTTGGCCGTTAGCCTCTCAACCACAGCGATGCCCTCTGCGGTTGTATGTTGAACATCAGTTCCAATATTGAATACCTGGTTGTTTGCTGTTTTTTCCCTGCCAATCACTGATGCAACTCCATCAATAATATCATCCACGAAACTGAAACTTCGTTTATGCTGAAGGCTTCCCTCCACCAACGTGAACGTTTCATCGCACAACGCGGCTCTGATCAGCTTCGGGTAAAGTTTATCCGGTCGCTCACGCGGCCCATACACAGAATAAAGCCGGAGGGAACATGCTTGTAGTATCTCTTTCCTGCTTTCTGCCATTACCAATTGTTCTGCGGTAAGCTTTGTAACACCGTACCACGAAACCGGCGATGGCGCTGCATTTTCATCGAGCGTTGCATCGAGGCCATAAACGGATGAAGTTGAAATATTGACAAACATTTGGAGGCTATTGCATTGCCTCGAAAAATTCATTAGCTCATTGGTTGCGACGACATTGTTGGAAAGATAATCCTGAAAGGAAGACGTTTCAGACAGGCCCGGCTGAGCAGCAAAGTGAAATATATAATCAAAATCGGTCGAAAACGATTCGTAGTCGGCAGTATAGCGAAGGTCAGCTTCGATGAAATCTATGCCCTTGCTATTTAAACATTTTACGTTTGCAAGTTTTAATTCGCGAGCGTAATAATTGGACAAGTTGTCAACGCCAATAACATCAAATCCCGAAAGAGCCATCCTTTCAGCCATGTGTGAGCCGATAAATCCTGCAGCGCCGGTAACAAGAACCTTCATGTGGGCAATAAAAGGGCGTAAGTTACTTTATGTTTTATTTTTAACGCAGAAATGAGATAATTGATGACGTTACCTGAGCTAAGTATCATTATTCCTGTATTTAATGAAGAAGACAATCTATCGAGGGTACAGGAAGCTTTCGAAAAGTATTTCCCAATCGCAAGAATCCCTTCGAAAGTGATTTTTGTAAACGATGGCTCACGTGACAGGAGCCTCGAATTGATCCGTGAAATAAACAGGAAGAATCCGCTATTTACTTTTATTTCATTCGAGAAAAACTGTGGATTAAGCGCTGCTATTAAAGCAGGATTTGATCATGCGACCACAAAATGGGTTGGATACATTGACGCCGATCTGCAAACGACACCTGAAGATTTTAATATTCTTGCAGACTACTGCAACGATTATGACCTTGTAACAGGCGTGCGCACGGGCAGGCAGGATTCATTTGTAAAGAACGCTTCGTCAAAAATTGCCAATAGCATCAGGCGAACTTTCACACACGACGGAATGGACGACACTGGTTGCCCCTTAAAAATAATTAAAGCAGAAAAAGCAAAAGCGATCCCAATGTTTAACGGGTTACACCGTTTCTTACCTGCTATGATATTATTGCAGAAAGGAAAGATCATTCAAGTACCGGTTCGTGCTTTCCCGCGAGTCGCAGGAACATCGCATTTTCATTTATGGAACAGGTTACTCGGTCCCTTGAGCGATTGTTTTGCTTATTTATGGATGAAAAGGAAATACATTAATTACAAGGTGGCCGAAAAAAATTTATGACCAGCTGGATCGTTATAGGCATCGGCGCAATCGCACAGATATTGTTTTCAAGCAGGCTTGTGCTGCAATGGATCTTGTCTGAAAAACACCGAAAGGTTCTTACACCGGTCCTCTTTTGGGAGTTTAGCTTGCTGGCATCGTTCCTATTATTTGTGTATGGCTACCTGCGCGATGATTTTGCGATCATGCTTGGACAAACCGTAACCTATTATATCTACATCCGCAATATGCAGTTGCAGCATCAATGGGAGAAGCTGCCGAAAGCTTTACGTGTTTTTATATATGTGTTTCCCCTGTTGATCCTCGTATACGGTTATAATAATGGGATATACGACAGGAAAAATATTTTTGAGAACGAAGACATAGCTCCATGGTTGTTCGTACTCGGGATCATTTCGCAGTTGCTTTTTACATTTCGGTTCATTTATCAATGGATCTATTCTGAAAAAAGAAAAGAGTCGCATTTGCCGCTGGGTTTTTGGGTCATTAGCCTTTCCGGCTCTTTTCTGATCCTTGTGTATGCGGCGTTCAGAAGAGATCCGGTTCTATTAGCCGGGCAATTGACCGGTTTTATCGTTTACTTCCGCAACATTGTTATCATTCAGAAAAATAAATGACTGCTTTTTTGAGAAGATATCCGCTTCCTGTTTTATTGTGCGTTTCGGCTGTGATGCTTGTATCGCATCTCGGAATGATACAAACGAACATAATGGAGGCCAGGAATCTCATCACAGCGAGAGAAATGGTAAAGGATGGCCATTGGATCTTTACAACGATTGATGGCATGCCTCGCTACGAAAAGCCGCCGTTGCCTACGTGGCTGACAGCGGTATCCGGGTATTTCTGTGACTTCAAAAACATGTTCGTACTTCGGCTGCCGGTGGCGCTCGTTTCATTAATGTGTGTATATTTCTTTTACACGTTGATGAAGAAGTTTCAACTCAAGAACAATCAACCGTTGCATGCTTCGCTTATACTGATAACGTCGTTCTATATTTTTTTTGCAGGAAGGGATAACCAGTGGGACATGTACACGCACGCGTTCATGGTCGCATGCATATATTTTTTGGTTTGCGCATTAAGTGAAACGAAAAACACTAGCACCAATGTGTTGCTGTCAGCATTTTTTTTGGGTTGTTCTTTTTTAAGCAAGGGACCGGTTTCATTGTATGGGCTGTTCCTTTCTTTTCTCATCTCATATTTTATCACCTACCGGAAATACAACGCGGGAAATATTAAACTGCTTTTGTTTGTTCTTGTGGTCGGCTTGGTTATTGGCTTATCGTGGCCTTTGTACGTGAAATACTTTGATTCGAATGCGAGTGCTGCCTTGTCGAAGCAAACAGAAAATTGGGAAGATTACGACGTAAAACCCTTTTGGTATTACTGGAGCTTTTTTACGCAAAGCGGAATTTGGACCGTTCCATCTTTTATTGCACTGATGTACTTCTATATGCGTCGTCGCGTTACCGATGTAAAAGCTTACACTTTTTCATTTTGCTGGACGATAACATCGCTGCTGTTGCTTTCATTCATCCCGGAAAAAAAAGCGCGCTATACGTTGCCTATATTGATTCCGCTGGCAATGAACACCAGCTTTTACATTCAATATCTTATTGATCATTTCAAAGAAA
>DASQJI010000290.1:0-7030 GCA_035631175.1 Parafilimonas sp. | reverse complement strand
TCAACCTGCGCTACCACCTGGTATTGATTTGCGCCCTGGATAAAGTAGGCAAGCCTGCCACCGCTGAAGGCGGATTGAATTGATGCAACCACATCTTCGGTGGTTAAACCAAGGTCCTTTACTTTCATACGATCAACCGAAAGCTGCACTTCAGGACGGTTGAATTTCAGGTTCACATCAACGTTGGAAAACGTTGGATCTTGTCGTGCGGCATCCAGAAATTTCGGGATCACCGTTTTCAGTTTATCGAAGTCCATATTTTCCAAAACGAACTGAACTGGCAGTCCTCCACGCGAACCTAAACCAACCGAAATTGTTTGTTCCTGGGTGGCAAAAATTCGCGCATCATTAAAGCGGCTTAATTTCCTCTGGAGATCGTTGGCGATCTCATCCTGTGTTCTGTCTCTTTCTTCGGGTGAAACAAGTCCAATGCGAACCTGTGAACTGTTGGTTGCACCACCGGCGGGTGTACGCACAAAAACAAATTCGCGTTCGGGAACCGAATCAAATAAATAATTTGCAACTGAGTCACCAAGCCTGTCCATAAAAGGAAAACTTGTACCCTCCGGCGCAGTAAGATTGAAGCGAATAGTGCTTCGGTCCTCAAGCGGGGCGATCTCACTCTGCAGCGTATGCATCGTGATCCAAATGATAATTATGCAGATTGCCACGATGAGAAACGAAACCCATCTCAGTGTCATGAAGGATGTAAGCAGTCGTTTATATCCATTTTCCATTCCCTTAAAAAAGGGCTCCGTTCGTTCATAAAATTTTCCATGTCCGGCTTTCTTTCCTGTGAGATACACGTTAAGGACCGGCGTGATGGTAAGAGATACAAAAGCTGAGATCAACACGGCGCACGCGAGCGTTACGCCAAATTCGCGGAACAACCTTCCGATGAATCCCTGCAAGAAGATGACGGGCAGAAACACGATCGCCAACGTTAGCGATGTTGATATAACGGCAAAGAAAATTTCTTTACTCCCCGCAAGGGCAGCCTTACGAATAGGTAAGCCGCCTTCCAGCTTGCGGAAGATGTTTTCTGTTACCACGATGCCGTCATCCACTACGAGGCCGGTTGCGAGTACGATTCCCAACAACGTCAATACGTTGATGGTAAACCCGGCAATGTACATGATGAAGAATGTGGAGATCAGCGATATGGGAATATCAATTAATGGGCGGATAGCAATAAGTGGGTTTCGAAAGAACGCAAATATTACGAGCATCACGAGGATGAAGGCGATGATCAACGTCTCCTTTACATCTGACAATGAGTTGCGGATGTTCCGGGTGTTATCGATCAAAACCTTCAACTGTATATCAGTGCGGTTCGATTTTTCAATCGCATCGAGACGTTTATAAAACTCGTCTGCGATTGCGATGTTATTCGCGCCGGGCTGCGGTGCGACGAACAACCCAACTGCATTCACACCATTATATTTCCAGCTTTGCTCGTAATTCTCCGCCCCGAGTTCGACCGTTGCGATGTCGTTCAAACGCACGATCCCAAAACTGTCTTCTCGGATCACCAAGTCGCGGAATTGTTGCTCCGATGTAAGTCTTCCAATAGTTCGTATCGTTAACTCGGTATTACTTCCATAGATCTTTCCGGGCGGCAGATCGATATTTTCTGTGTTGAGCGCATTGCGCAGATCGGTAAATGAAACGTTGTATGTATTCATTTTGTCCGGATCAAGCCACAAACGCATCGCGTACCTTTTTTGTCCGAACAATCCAACAGAGCTCACTCCATTGATCGTTTGGAACTGCTGTTGGAGCACATTCTCAGCATAGTCGCTCAGTTCGAGTAAGCTTTTCGTTTGACTTTGAAGCGCGAGGATGAGTATCGGGTCAGAGTTGGCATCGGCTTTACTAACCACAGGCGGCGCATCAATATCCTGCGGTAAACTGCGCGCGGCCTGGCCAACTTTGTCGCGCACATCGCTGGCGGCAGCTTCCAGGTCAATGCCTAAATTAAATTCAACGGTGATCTGGCTAAAGCCGAGCGAACTGGAAGACGACAACGTGCGGATACCCGGAATTCCATTGATCTGTTTTTCGAGCGGCTCGGTGATCTGCGTTTCGATGATGTCTGCATTAGCCCCCGTGTAGGACGTGTTTACCGAAACAACTGCGGGATCAATAGCAGGGTAATCGCGCACGGCCAGAAACGTGAAACCAGTTACACCAAATACGATGATCATTATATTCATCACCGTGGCAAGCACCGGGCGTCGTAGCGATAATTCTGAAATGTTCATCTTATGATAGCGGCGAACAGCGAGTCGTTGTCTTAATCATTGCCGGCTTCCCGGTTACCGGTTAATAATTTATTTTGTAACCGGTACCTGCACTCATGGCATCGCCTGTTGCGTCGCACACTTCGGGGTTATGTTCAATATTCAGCAAATCTATTTATGCAAGGCCAATTTATTCTAAAAAGAATGTTCGGGAATAAATTATGGGACGAACCGCAAAAATCCTGAGATGAAAACGATGTTACTCCAAGGGTGAAAAAGATCTAAGGCTGCTTTAGCTGATCGTTGACGTACGTCTGCACGTCGCCACCCTTTGTCTTTGCCAGATCATTCAGGCTTTCCCGGATGATCGGGTCGGTTTCATTTTTGTAGCTTTCGGGAACAGTTTTTTTGAACGTGATCACCTTATCAATTCCCGCTTCGATCTTTTGGGTATCGGTCAGCTTTGAAAGATAGTCGCACAATGGTGGCACGAGGCTATACTTTTCAACGCCCGGCGTTTTGTCGAAGGCTTGCAAAACCAACTCGTAATCGTCTGCATTACCTGCGGCCATTATAATGCTTTTGCCAATATCTGCCAGATCGCCTTTTGCATTTGGAAGATATTTTTTTGAAAGAGCGTAGCCATCTCCAAAATCAAGCGCGGTTAAACCAGCGAGACCTGCGGCGTCTATGGTGTATGAAGAATCGTTCAACGATTGCTCGAACAAACTCTTATATTTCGCGTTCCGTGTTGAAGCAAGAAATAACACAGCCTTCGCTCTCGTTTTATTATCGGGCTCCGTGTGGGCCAGTCGTTCCACCGCTTCCAATATGGAAGTATTTGCAAAAGCGTTTTCATTTTCTGTGAGTTTGTCAAGCACATAGCTCCTGATGCCTGCGTATTTATCATTCAATCCCGACGAGAGATCGGCGAGCATGTTGTTTTCTGCAAAGTATTCCAATGCTTCATGCCGATCGAGGAAAAGCGGTGCGTATTTCCATTGAGCGCGGTAGTTGTCGGCAGTCTTGTGCTCAGTTTTTTCGCAGAGCAATATCTTGTCGGCGTCAAAATTTATCAGATCCGGTTGCTGTGTATACGTGAAATTAAAAGTGTCTACCGGATTTTGTATCCAAACCTGGTAGCGCTTTTTATTCTGACCGTTATAAATGTCAACATTCACCGGCATTTTAAAGATCTGACCTTTTTGTTGCTGCATTACGATCATGTGTGCCTGGTGCGCCGCATCGTCGTACGTGTAGCTGATATCGAGTACAGGATGGCCTGCGCCGTAGTACCATTCATTCCAAAACCAATTCAGATCTTGTCCGGTCACGCTTTCAAATGCAAGCCGCAGTTGTTGTGCCTCGCCCGTTTTGAATTTGTTTTCAGTAAGGTATTTATTGAGCGATTTAAAGAAAGCATCATCACCTGTATAATTCCGCAGCATGTTCAACACGCGGCCGCCCTTTTGATAACTTACATAGTCGAACAAGTCTTCTTTATCCGCATAGTTGAAGCGAACCAAACTCTTGTCTTCATTACCGCTATTAAGATAATCCTGCATGCCTTTATAATTCGTTTCATCACCTTTATCCTTTCCAAACTTGTATTCATTCCACAGTGTCTCACTAAAATCAGCAAAACTTTCATTCATTGTAATGTTACTCCAGCTTTCGCAAGTTGCAAGGTCTCCGAACCAGTGATGAAAAAGCTCGTGGGCAATTGCTTCCTCCCATGAATTTCCGTCCAGCAATTGTCGCGCGTCCTGGTAAGCCGATTCTCCGTGCAGCGTGCAAGTAGTGTTTTCCATTGCGCCGCTTACATAATCGCGGCCGACGATCTGGTCGTACTTCGGCCACACGTAATCAATACCGAGTTTATCAGAAAAAAACTTTATCATTTCCGGCGTATGACCAAAGATGGCGCGTGCTACCGGTGCGTATTCCTTCTCTACATAGTACGCCACCTCTTTTCCTTCATAGCTGTCTTTTACAATGGCGTAATCACCAACGCCCATAAAGAACAGGTAAGGCGCGTGCGGCAGATCCATCTTCCACGTATCGGTGCGTGTACCATTTGCATTTTTCTTTTGGCCGCTTAAAAGCCCATTACTGAGTGTAACGTATTTATCCGGCACCGTCATGGAGATCTGTTCTGTGGTTTTTTGATTCGGTTTATCGATGGTAGGCATCCAAACGGAATTGTGTTCTGTTTCGCCTTGTGTCCATATCTCTGTGGGCTTACCTTTTTCGTCTCCGCGCGGATTTATAAAATACAAACCTTTTGCACCACTGATGGCAGCGCTTCCGCGTTCCTTCCATTCGTCAGGTTTGGAAACATAATCGATGTAAACGGTGTAACTCTCGTTGCTTTTGTAAGTTTTGTTCAGTTTTATCCTAAGGAACAGGCTGTCATCATATTTGTATTGCAGCGATGTCTTTTTCCCGTTTACAAATAATGCCACTTCGTTAATGTTCATTCCTTTTGCGTCGAGTGTTAATGAGTCCGTCGGATAAAAATGCGGATGAAGTGTAAGCCATTCTTTTCCGTACATGTACGACTTGCTGAAGTCAAAATTCACTTCAAGGGTCGTATTGACGAGATCATTGATACGGGTTGCTTCCGCGCGATATATTTTTTTCCAGGAGCTATCCTCAGTATTCTCTTGCGCAAAGGCGCCAACAAACCGCAATAATGCAAGGGTTAGCAAAATTCTCTTCATGTCTTTTTTTTGAGGGGCTACAAAAGTACAGCACGGTGATGCTCTCGTTTGCCAAATAATTTATAAATGGTTAAAATACAATTGCTGATGAGACATGAAAAAAGACAGTTTTATTTTCCGTTAGTTTTGTACTGCAATAACAGGTTTTGCGCAGGCGATCAAAAAATCCAACATGAAGCATTCAATGAAACTTATATCGGTTCTGTTCTTTTCTCTGCTGGTATGTTCAACCTTACATGCACAGCAGAAACATTTTATTTATATTGAAAGTGCAGCGAAAGAGCCTTTCGCGGTTGTGCTTAATGGTAAAGTATATAGTTCCTCGGATGATGGTTATGTTATCGTTCCAAAGTTAACAGACGGCAGCTATGATCTTACGGTGAGTTTTCCTATGAACAAATATCCTGAGCAATCCTTCAAATGCGTTATCAGCAAGAAGGACCTGGGATTTAAGCTTCAAAATACTGCTGATAATGGATGGGCATTACAAAACATGCAAACGCAAAAGGTGGTTGCCAATAATAACAATGAGGTTGCAGCCAACAGCGGGTTCAGCAGTATGTTATCAGAGGTAGTTAACGATTCGAATCTTACAAAGAAAGACCTTGTTGCAGTTCCTGCTCCTACGAGTAACAGTAGCGAGCTGGACAATTCAAATAAAGCCGATAATTCTGTCGCTGACAATACGAATTCTACTGATAAATCGAACGTTGTCGCCGGCGCGGCCATTGCCGGTGGTATTATCGCGACTAATTCTGATACGACCGCTTCTGTTGGAAGTTTCGTGACTGATTCAATCGCACAACTCGAAAAGATTTCGGAAACGCAGGTTGACACGGGTACATCACTCGTTTTTGTTGACCGAACTGCCGGTGGCGTTGATACGATCAAAGTATTTGTACCTGCAGATACATTAAACAAGGTTGCTCCAGAACAGGCAGGTAGCAATGTGATCGCGTTGGGTGTTACGGCTGACGAAATGAATAAAACAAAGGCGGCCGAAAATAACGAGATGGTAAAAAGCGATGCCGGAGTTAATGAAAGTACAGCACAAGCTGATCCAAACTCTGTTAATAATCCTTTTTACAAAACTGCCGACAATAATGTGCCACCAAAGGACAATTCATCGGCAGGTGAGAAGGCTGCGGTGACAGCGCAAAATGATCAGCCTTCAAAAACGATCGAGACAACGAATATGGTGAAGGATGACTGCGCGGCGATGATATCGGACAATGATTTTGACAAGGTGAAGCGTAAAATGTTCGTTCAAAACGATAATAATGCGATGATACAGGTGGCACTGAAAGGGGTCGCTAATAAATGCATTATGACCGAACAAGTGAAGACACTCGGAAGCCTTTTTTCAAGTGATGACGGCAGATACAATTTATATGACGCTTTATATATTCATGTTTACGATTATGGACATTATGCGCAACTGGAAAGCCAGATATTAGACCCATACTACAAAAAGCGCTTTCAAGCGCTGCTGCGATAATTCAAGCCGCAAAAAGAAATGCCACGTTATTTTCTTGAAACATCCTACATGGGAACTAATTATAGCGGTTTCCAGGTACAGCACAATGCAAACACGATACAAGCTGAGATCACCCGGGCACTTCAAGTTTTCTTCAACGGGCAGTTTTCACTAACCGGTTCATCAAGAACTGACGCAGGCGTTCATGCGCTCCAAAATTTTTTTCACTTCGATTCAGATATTGAGGTGCTCGCATCACATTTATATAACCTGAATGCGCTATTGCCTTACGACATCGTAGTAAAAAAAATATCGCCGGTAAACGCGGACGCTCATTGCCGTTTTGATGCTGTTGAGCGAACCTACAGGTATTATATCACGCGGGTAAAAAATCCTTTCGTGCATGGCCGAGCTTATTATTATCCCTACCAATTAAATCCAGAAAATTTAAAACGTTTTGCACAAGCGGTGCTTCGGAGTAACGACTTCACTTCATTCTCAAAAAAAAAGACACAGGTAAAGCATTTTATTTGTAACGTGAAGTCCTCATCCTGGTGTATCAACGGCGATCAATGGTGCTACGAAAT
>DASQJI010000289.1:0-6843 GCA_035631175.1 Parafilimonas sp. | reverse complement strand
ATCACCACGCACAAACCGGATGGTAATTTTATTTTCCATGCTCACATTTCTGCGGATAATTCCACCCATCATTCCCAAGTCCTGCTGCCAAACTTTGACGCCTAAATACTTATACAGTTGCAGCGTCGTGTTTGCTTTGTTCAACGGCAGGTTCATGTCAATCTGAAAATCACCCTTGTCGGGATTCGGCAATACCTTCACATTTAGAGCATCAACGACCTTACTGTTTTTTCAATTGTGAATGTTCTTCATAAAGCAGTTTTATACGGATAAGAAATCGTGAGCTTAGAAAGATGGAGCGCGGTAACGTGTTGAACATTAACCACAGCAGAAGATATATTATCCCCGCCTAACAGGCATATATGTTTTTCCAGTTGCCGCCTGCTTCGTAACCTTTTATTTCATTAACTTACTCACTTCAAAACAGCATGAGCCGCTCAAGCGAACGAGGATTCCCGACTTTCCAGCATCGAGCGGCTTTTTCTTACAATTCATATTGTGAGTTAAATAAGGTGGTAAGTTTTAAAATCCGATGACCGTATTGAAAAACCCAAGGATCAGCATGTAACCCGCTTGTATTATGAGGATATTTCCCGCGAGCGGGTTTTTTATTCCCCATCCGGCACATAGCTACCTACGCTGCACCTGCGGTTTATTTACCACTCGCATCAATATACTCCTGAGGGTTGAGTCTCTATACAGTTGTTTTTCCACCTGATTATACAACTACTTCTGTCGCTATGCAAGAGCGGTATCGAATTTGTGAGCTTTCAAATCGCATTAATAGATGAGCTCCTATGGACGATAATATCCTGAAAAACCCTGAACTCTTGAAAATGCAGATCGAACTGGAAGAATCTAATTACCGGTACGCATTCGAGCTGCAAAAGGATATCGGGCTATTACTGCGTATAAAACATCATATCAGGTACTTAAAGGAGACGCTGGAGCGTCTCAACACCCGGACATCTTCATTATCTAAAAAACAAACTCCGCCATCGTAAAGTTTTGAAGTTGTGAACAGCAGCCTGCATGAGTAATGATAGCGTTTAGCGATCCAGCTCCGATTGGCCACCCGTTTTCGTCCCTTGGGTCCTCAGCTTTCTTGGATCGGGAATTGCATACATTTGAATGGTCAGCAACCAATAACTATGAAAGAGCTCACTATCCTCGAAACTATCTTGCTTATAACTGCTGCGGTTCTTGTTATTGTCAAGACCATCCATTTCATCGTCAAATTCAAAGGAAAAAGGCTTGTTCGATGGGTATACTTTAGCCACGCCAGTATCATTAGATCGCAATCACCGGTAACAGCCCGACATAAGAAAATACAGAACGCGTTGTCGTTCGTTCTAATCGTGTTGTGTTTAGCGTTAGTGATGCTTTTGTTCTTGACTAAACCTTAGCCAAGCACCTCAGAATTGGCCTGCGTTGCGTCGGGCTGAAATGATAAGGAAGTAAGTTCGAGTTTTATGCTTGCTCAATCGAAGCGTTTTGTTTCCATCTGCGACATTTATCCTACCTTACAGTCGCCCGACTAAACTACTGCATATGCAAAAAACATTGTCAGACCTTGACAAGCTGCAAGCATTTATAACGTTGCGTTGGGCTGACTACAAGCAGGCAATTAAAGACAATAAGAGCTTTGAAGAAGTAAAAACAATTTACATGCAAATTAGGGAGTTGGAGAAACAGGCAGACGAGTTGATGCAGAAAGCAAACAATTTACATTCAGGAACGGTGCGTTTTTCCAAACCGCCCGATGATAGCGGCTTCGTGGTTCAATGATTTCAATAGACAAACGGTAAAAGAAATAAACAATAAGCGGTCGAGTAAAAAGAATTAAACTTACGCACCCCGCCATCCTTTCTTGCAAAGGCGGAAACGATCTTATCTTCAGTCAGCAAACCAAAAGTATTGCACCACTAAGTTTAATATCAACATAACCCACTGTTTAGCAAATACAACTCTCATTGGCCGTGTTTGCGAAAGTAGTTTTACGTATATTCGGAGCGACCAACCGATCAATAACTAGAACTTCAAAACCCTTGCAGATTGTTTAAAATCATCTTTGTAAATGGTTATCGTAAGCAAACCTTTTTTAGAACCAGGTAAAACAATTTCGTTAGTTTTTAAAGTTCCTGTTTGCAATATGTTGCCTGCTGCATCTGTTATAGAATAGTAAGCTCCTGGCGGATGTTTTGATTGTATATAAATTTTATTAGTTGTTGGGTTCGGCGATAGAACCAACTGCAAAGCATCTTTTTTAATTTCCTGCTCTTTTGCCACTGTGGCTGCAGCAGCGGGTGTATAAAAATACAAGCCAGACCACGCTCCTAAATCTGAACCGTAAGCCGCGCGGTATTCATAATAGTAAAAAGAAGAAGGTAATAGGCCAGTTAAGGTTATCAAACCGGTGCTGTTAGATGTCTTCGTCCATGTTGACGCTTCTGCGAGCCTGTAGCGCAATCGCAATTCGCTTATTTCTGGAGTTTTAAGCCAATAAATACGCATGGTAGATGCATCAGCGGCTCGGTCTGCAAGTATGTTAGGCACATAGTCATGATTTACAAAAGAACTACTATACGTAACCGTTTTGCTCCATTCCGTCCATGTACTATTACAGTATGCTCTCACCTGGAAAGTATATGTTTCTGCTGAATCTAATTTAAACTCAGAATAACTTAACGCCGTTTGCAATTTTATCCAGTCGCCTGCAGACGAATGATATCTCACTTCGTATTGACTTGCAACTTCTATCCGGTTCCAAACCAAATGCATTTTCTTACTGGAAAGTGTAACCGGTATCAACACAGACGGAGCGAAGGCATTGGTTAAAGCCAGTGCAGTATCATAACTATAAAGGGATGTTCCTGTATTAAAAGGATCTCTTCCAACAGTGAAAATGAGTTTGCTGCCTGCTGTTCCTGCAATACGATTAGGACCCGACAAGTATTTGTTATAAAAATTATCAACAAGTCGTATTTCCTGTATTCTTCTTGTTGAAGAAGGTGTACCAGCAGATTGCCAAATCTCCGGGCCATACACCGAATCCTGACCTGCATAGAATAACCATGAACCCAAAAAAGTTTGCGGGTAATAATAATAGAATGGATAGCCGGTAACGGAACTTGCATTCATAACCGGATCGTATTGCACGTAATTGGATCCATCTTCATTACTGTAATAAAAAACCTTTCCATTCACAACAGGATAATTGCAGTATTGGCTTACGCCGGGAGCAAGAGTTGATATGCTTACCGTGCCCGCATCCGTTCCATCGCTTTTCCACGCCTGCAATCCGTTTACACCATCATTCGCACTAAAAAAAAGAGTATTTCCGATATGCGACATATCTCCATACCAGTAAAAGCCTATAACACCGTCTGCATTGCCGGGGTTTATATCTTTCACCATTTGAGTAGTTGCCGAAGAGCCGGTTGTTTTCCAAAGCTCACATCCGGCGTTTGTGGTTGCCATAAAATATAAGGCATTGTCTGTAGCATGAAGATGGTTCGGGAGTGAAGTTCCATATACGCCATTTATATCTTTTAATAAAGCAGTGTTACCGGTGGCACCGTTGCTCTTCCATAATTCTTCGCCGGCATTGTTGGCATCGGCAGAAAAATAAAGATTGTTCTTGAACGTAGTAAGTTCGCGCGCTACATTAAAATAGGCTAAAGGGTGAGTGCCCGCCGCCGTTCCGTTGCTGCGCCATAGGGTTTTACCATCAGCAGTAAAATACAATACAGAATCGGTGGAAGCAAAGTTCGTAAGAGAATGCGCCGAGTTATCAATGTATAGGTCTGCAACAAGCCAGGTGCCTGCCTTGGTACCGTCGCTGCGCCATAAAGCGGGGCCGGTAACACCGTTATCTGCCTGGAAAAACAGAACGCCTTTAAAGTCATAAGCGAAATACTGAAAGTAGAATGGTACGCTGTTAGCAATGCCTGGGTTTATATCTTTCACCAAATGTGTGCCCGCTGTTGTGCCGTCTGTAACCCAAAGTTCACGGCCATGCAGGGTGTCGTAAGATGAGAAGAAAAGTTTGCCGCCAGCCGAGACAGTGGTTGAAATTCCACCGTTGATATCACTCCCAAAAGAAGTAAGGTAATCACATTGAGCGGACGCAGCCGGTTGAATGTGTACAAGAAAAATAAGAATAGTAAAGACTCTCATAAGGCAGCATTTGCATTTAAAGGTAATAATTTAAATATTAAATGTTTTACGGGAATCTACTGTTTCTGTCTTGATGTTTGGCACCTGCTATTTTGCACGCCTAAGGGAACATTTATAATGGAAGAATTTGTTGAGCACTATTTTTCGCATAACTAAGTCATAAAAAACAATGAAGTTGTTTTGATGATTTTGCACGCAGACTGACACATTGTGTGTACAGCAAAACGGAAAAGCCACATGCCTTGACACCACTTAGAAAACTGGGCGCAGGCAGTTCGGAATAAAGACATAGAAAAGATACTTGCCAATCATTCTGATATTATAATGTTTGACCTACCTAAACCTTTTATATCTATTGGCATAGACGCATATCGTAAAACCTGGAACAAATTCTTTGCATTTACAAAATTGGGTGTGTTTGACAGTCAAGAATTACGGGTAATCGCAGATGAAAATGTGGCTTTTTGTTTTGCGACAATGAAATGCGCGGACAAAAGCAATAGTGAAGACTTTATAGAATTGGATTTTAGGCTGACGATTGGATTGCGAAAAATCAATAACGCGTGGCCAATTGTTCATGAACATCACTCTATACCAAGTGAAGAATGAGGCGAAAAAGCAACAAGTGATTTGTAAAGCATGGTTGACAAATGCACTTGAGCAAGAGTAATTCTTATGATCTTTTGTTCAAGCCGACATTACGCGATTCAACATTTGTTTTATCTTCAACCTCGTTTTTCAATTGAATTTGCAGGAGGCTGACCAGTCGTTATTGCCATGCCCTCACAATGTAGAAATGTTACGGCACTTTTGGTTGACCCTATAGTTACTAAATATGTTTTCTCATCGCTAATCAAAACTTAACTTAAAAATGAACCATGCTAATAAGTTAGCAGATTTCAAAATAAACGTAAAAATTAAACTCGCAGTACTATGGACATCCGTGATGTTCTGCTATATATATGAAGACTATTTTGAATTATATGTTCCAAAAAGGGTCGAACGTATAATAAGCGGCGAAAGTTTATTAAATACACCGCAGAAGTTATTTGGTGCCTCATGCGTTTTGATTATACCTGCCCTGATGATTTTTTTATCAATATTATTAACACCTAAATTAAGCCGTTTATTCAATCTAATATTTGGCACATGTTACACTGCACTAATGGTATGGATCGCATCAAACTACTCGGATAAATGGCTAACATTTGCTGCATTGTTTGCAATTGTTGAAAGTATAATTACTGCTATAATTGTTTGGCATGCGTGGAAATGGCCCCGGGAGATTACCGATGATAGAACACGTTTGTGAAAGTTTAAAATCTATAGGGCAATCACCAGACACAGGTTTGATATATAATTTTTCGTATCAAAGCTGCGCACAACATGAGTATCTTATGTAAAGCGGTTGTGCAACGCAATCTGTACATGCACAGTTAGCAGTACTTAATCAGAAGTTGGATGCATTACTCGATTGTTTAAGGGCAGGGATGCAAGTGGGATGTAATCCACACTTGCAGCCTATCAAAGATGCGCGGATGTTAGGTGACCCTGTACCGATTGGAAATGGTCAAAGGAGTAACAGATTAAGCCTTGCGGAATTTTCTCAAAGGGCCTAGTTACCTTTTGTTACGTAAGCTTTGCTTTGTGCCTTTCGGTAAAATCAATGCACGGTTGTTCCGGTTGGAATAGCAGGTGCGGTTGTATCTATAGATTTTAGCTGCTTGTCTATCGCCTCCGTTTGACCGGATTTTCCATTTGATGAAGTCTCTTTCACCAGCGCCGTGATATGTGTTGTTGGCGCAGGCATACCACCTGGCACAGCTATACAAATCTTATGATACCCATTACCGCCTCTAAAGGTGCCTTGTTTTGTATCACCTGCAACGAGACTAATGGTTATAGAATCGGTTGCTCCCGTAGGAAGACCTGATATGTTAATCAAAAAGCAAATTTCTTCTCCGTTCTTCCACGTGGTTATGCTATCAATATATTTTGTGCAACCTGAAAGAAGGAAAATAAATATTATTAAGCCGGCTAATCTGTTTAATACTTTCAATTCAGTACCTTTCTGAACTCCTGGTTGGTCACGCTGCGCTTTGCTGTGTGCCTGAAAATATGTTCTGCTGCTGGCCTTTGGAGTCATGCTGTGATGTGTTTAATATTTAGAAAGCCCGAATTGCACGTACTGAAAAAGCATTACCCTTACCGCCGTAGCCATTGCTGCCATCGAAAAAGTCCACGTCCCACGCATCACTGTTATCGATTTCGGTCGAACTCCAATAAAAGAAACTTGCAAAGCCTCCAACAACATTCCTTTGTTTGAACAATTCATTCAGTTCATTTTTTGATGGCAAAAACCAGTCTCTATATCCATGCCTTTTATAATTCCAGCATTTGAAGGCTGCATATCTTCCTGAATCACCTAATGCTGAGACAATTTGCTGTGTGTTTAAATAACCATTGCCGATACTCTTTTTTATTGCCCCTGTTGTCGTATATACATTGTTTGGATCCCATGGCGCTCTCTTTGGAAGGTCGGCTGTATCGGCTATTAACCCATGTTGTTCTGTACTATCGATAAAAAAAATAATACCTCCTCCGTAATGCTGCCCTATATAGTGAGCAGCCACAGAATTATTTGCTGATTGTGGAGTTCTTGAT
>DASQJI010000288.1:0-9024 GCA_035631175.1 Parafilimonas sp. | reverse complement strand
GAATTTGATGAAGGTGGGCGGATGGCGGCTAGTGGTCACATTGAAACCCAACTGCTGAATGAACTGAATGACCTTGATTATTATAAGCAGCCATATCCCAAATCTCTTTCGAACGATCTTGGAACTGATGTGGTACATCCGTTGATCAAGTCATTTAACCTGGCGCCTCAGGACGCATTGAGAACTTACACAGAACACATCGCTTTTCAGGTTGGACGGTCAATTGTAGATCTGATCGAAGAAAATAACATCAAACATCAAACATCAAACGTCAAACTTTTGGTAACAGGCGGAGGTGCTTTTAATGATTTTCTTATGCATCAATTAGGGGAAGTTGTACGGCCAATGAATGTGGAGATAGTGATTCCGGACGTTGAGGTTGTAAAATATAAAGAAGCGTTGGTAATGGCATTGTTGGGAGTTCTGCGGTGGCGGGAAGAAAATACAGTTATGGCTTCAGTTACCGGGGCAAAACGAAGCAGCATTGGGGGAGCTGTTTGGATAGGGCAGGAGGCTTAATATGTTTGAGGTTTGAAGTTTGAAGTCTGAAGTTTGAAGTTTCAGGTTCTGCTTTCACAATTCTCAAACAAACAGAAAAAAATAAAGACGGTTGCGGTTCGTTATTATTTTGAAATATCAAATCTTGTTTATGAGAGCTGCATTTATTTTTCTGGTTGTTGTTTCGATCGCGTCATGTAGGCAAAAATTTGATTCAAAAAGTTATGAAGAAAATAAGCAAAGCCTTGCCGACAGGGAAAAGCAACACCCCGAGCAATTCTTAAGAATATCATCTGACGATAAGAAAAATTTGCTTGGCGTGACGGTCATAAAAGGCAGGTTGGTAAATACCGCTTCGGTATGCTGCTACAAAAACACCAGGGTGAAGATGCTTTGTTACAAAAACGGCGTTCGGGTGGAAGAGCACGAGGATGTGATCGCCGAAGTGATCAAGCCGGGCAATGTGAAAAATTTCCGCACAAGATATCACTTGCCAAAAGGAACCGATAGCCTCGCTCTATCGGTGATGAGCGCCGACGTGATAAGCGATAGCCTGGCAACGAACTAACACATCTCCGGATCATTCGTTAACGACCACAGGTACTCAATCGCCTTTTTGAATTTTTAATTTGCATTTCTTTGGAACTTGTGTTTTGTGATTTGCTGCTTATTGTCACGAGTTATCGAAGTAGAAAATTTTTTATAAACAAGCCAACAAAAAAACCGCGCCGCAGCGCGGTTCAAACAAAGGAATGCTGTTAAAACCTGTAACCAATACTTAAAGTAGCTGTTGTTCCGAACGATCTTGACTGTATCAAAACATCCGGGTAACCGGCATCATATTTTTTATTTGAATTCAAATCCCAAAACCAAATATCTTTTTGGTGTAGCAGGTCCGAAAACGAAAGTTCAACAATACCGTTCTTTGCAAAGGTCTTGCTAACCTTAAAATCAAGTTGGGCATGTGGCTTTTCCCAGATATATTGTTCATCTAGTCCTCCTACCAAAAAAATACGTTCGCCGATAATGTTATACAACGCAGACGCTGTTATGCCTGATCTTGCATCACTGTATTGTAGCGAAGCATTAACAACATACGGCGACTGACCTTGTAAGGGACGGTTTGCTGTGTCGCTTCCATTTCCGGCGACAAACGCAGTGGATGTAATTAAGGCAGCATTGCCATACAGGTAGAAATTGCCCAGTGACGGGTGAATGAAGTCGAGGTTTTTACGTGCTTCAAGTTCCACGCCCAGGTCTTCGGCAGTGGGGGCATTTTGCCAGGTGATCGTTTTGCTGTCTGCGCCGGCGGTAATTATCTTTTGCTCTATCGGGTGCTGAAATTTTTTATAGAACGTACTCAAAGAATAGTATTGCGCATTCGGAAAGTACTGTTCCCAACGGATCTCATAGTTGTCGACTTTCGTCTCCAGAAGATTCGTTCCAAAAAGCGTCGCATTCAAATTGAAATCGTAGAACTGAGTTGCGGCCAGTTCACGGTACAAAGGCCTTGCGACAGTTTTGCTGTAGCTCAACCTGATGTTTGCTTTTGGAAGGATGGAATAGATCAGATTCGCAGAAGGCAGGTAATCGAGGAAGCTTGTATCCACAACATATTTTTCTTTTGCTTCTTTAAAACTGTGAACAGTGTTTGAGTAATCTTCCACCCGAAGCCCCCACGATAAGCGCAATTTGCTAGTGAGCTTGTTATCAAACATCGCATAGCCCGCTAAGCTTTTTTGATCGCCGTAATAAAAATACCATTGCCTTTCGCCAAAGTCGGTTAATACCAGGCCTGTTTGCGGATCGAAATTTTTCTGATCAAATATTTGAGCTGGCGGCAGGAAATAAATTGATTGATCGAAATTCCCGGTAGTTGGGTCATTTCTTAAGAAACGGCCGTCGTGCCTGCGAGTATCCCAAAAACTCGCAAACCCAAATTTGAACGTTTGCGGATTGCTCAAAAAATTAAATGCCTTATTCAGGTCAACATTGATGCCTTTCGTTTCATCCTTCGTGTCATAATACATTCGCAGGCCGCCCACGGTGGTTGACGCGGTTGTTGGATAACCGAGATAGGCAAACATGGGCGCGCCCTCAAAAGGTGTGTAATAGATCATTTGCCGCATGTCGGGTTCGTTCCTGTGCAATTCGGTCAAATATGTGGTCCACTTAATGCGAAGTTTATATTTCGACAAATAATGTTCACCTCCGAATTGTCCATTATATAGGGCGTTGCTTTGAAAATAATGCACGTAGGCAACGTAAGGGGATAAAACTCCTGTGCCTGCCTCACTCAGGCCTCCGCGTGTGGTGGTTTGTATATAAGAATTAATGGCGAGCAGGTTATTAAAAAAGAACTTACTATTCGGACTTACTTTGATCGTAAAGTTGGCCAGGGCACTCGATAGTATATTGCGCGAGTTTAGTGTGTCTTTGTATTCATAATAAGTATCGCCCTTAGAGATTGAATCGTGTATCGTCCGGGGAGTGCCGTAGTAATTATTGTCGAAATGAGAAGTCTTATAAGTGGAATTATAACTCACCGCGAACAATGCACCAATTCTGGGATAGCCTTTGTTGCCGACATGGGTAAAAGCGCCTGACAATTCCAGTTTGCTGTTTAATGGCGCCGACGGGTCTCTGTTTAATGCCCAATCATTTTTTAACTGTTGCGCCCATTCATTTTGTTTACCCGGTGCTAGCGCGTTATACTCTTCACTTGACGGAAAATTAGCCGGCAATGCCCGCGTGCCATTATCTAGTCCTAAAAAATCCAGCCCTCCGCTGGGCTGCCGGGTGAATTCCTTTCCCGTTGTTATGGTGTTATAGCCCACGCCGGTTTTCACGGAAATAAAATTCTTATCCGGAACTTCTTTCAAGTTCACATTTATCAGCCCACCCGAAAAACTGCCCGGATATTCTGCGGAAGCGCTTTTGATAACGGTGATATTGTCGATGATATCGGAAGGAAAAATATCAAACGCAAACGTCTTGCGATCAGCTTCAGTGCTGGGTAGCAGGCAACCATTAAGCATCGCCTCGTTATACCTGTCGCTCATCCCTCTTACGATAACAAACTTATTTTCCTGGATGCTCGTGCCGCTAACCCTTTTCAATATATCACTCACATTTTTGTCGGGCGATCGTTTGATCATATCTGCGCTTATGGCGTCTGAGACCACAGCAGCATTTTTGCGCGTGTTTAGAATCGAATTAATACTTTCCCTTGATGCCTGCGTGGTTACAACCACCACCGTTTTGAGGTTATTGTTTGCAGCATCTAACGCGATGTTGAGCGTGGTGACCTGGCCTTTTCTTATTTCTGCCTCACTTACCTGTTTTGTTGTGTAGCCGACATAAGTGATCTCGAGTGAATATTTTCCGTCAGAGAGATTTCCGAGCCGGTACACACCATCAACATCACTCACAGTTTTAAGGTGATGATCTTTTATCGACACGGTTGCACCAACAAGCTGTTGGTTATTGGACGCATCAGTAATTTTTCCCGTGAGGATGCCGGTCTGCGAGTAGGAGTAGGTTGATAAGAAAAAAAATGTAGTTATCAGTAAAGATCTTGCTTGCATTTTTGTTTGCAAAGTAACAGAAGCGACTTCCCGTAATCGATCAGCGCGCGATTATCAAATCGTTACCGAATTGTTACCGCGACATCACAATGCCATAACAATTTGGTTAAAATTCCATAACGTTTAGTTTCCCTTTTTCTGCAAGGTGTGCGGCTACTTTTGGCGAAAATTTTCCTTTATGCAAAACAAATTTCCGCTCTTAAAACTTTTTTTCTTTTCATTTATTGCTACTGTGGTTTGCAGCCATGTGCAAGCACAGTTGCCTATTAAAAAAGTAACCAAGAACATTTCTACGAACACAACGTGGCATGCGAGCAACATTTACTTTTTGAAAAGCAAGATCTATGTAACGAACGGTGCAACGCTGACAATAGAACCCGGAACGGTGATCCAGGGAGATACATCAAAGAAAGGTTGCCTCATCATAACGCGTGGCGCAAAACTCCAGGCTGTTGGAACACCGTGCAATCCAATTGTATTTACGTCGTCAAGAGGACCGGGGAAAAGAAAACGGGGTGATTGGGGTGGAGTGATCATATTAGGTTACGCCCAAATAAATCAACCGGGGGATACGGCGCATATCGAAGGTATCGATCCGATCCCTGAAACGTTATTCGGCGGTGGGAAGAACCCTAACTGCGGTGGCGGTGACTGTCCGGACAACAACGACAATTCAGGAACGTTGCAGTATGTGCGGATAGAGTTTGCTGGCGTTCCGCTTGCCCCAAACAATGAGATCAACGGCTTAACGATGGGTGGAGTTGGAAGAGGCACTACGATTGATCACATCCAGGTTAGCTTCAGCAATGACGATTCTTACGAATGGTTCGGAGGCACTGTGAATACAAAGTATCTTATTGCATTCAGAGGTTTAGATGATGATTTTGATACAGACAATGGACATTCTGGTAAGCACCAATTCTTGTTTGGATTGCGTGACCCGAATGTTGCTGACATCTCCGGCTCAAATGGGTTTGAATCTGACAATGATGCCGGCGGTTCATTGAATACGCCGCAGACCAGCGCAGTATTTAGCAACGTAACTATTGACGCTGGCGGCGATACTACCAACAATGTAAACTTCAGGCGCGGTGCACATATTCGCCGTAACTCGCATGAATATGTTTACAATTCTGTTTTGATGGGATACCCGGTTGGTGTACTGATCGATGGTACAACAACTGAAAGTAATGTTTTGGCCGACACACTGTTTGCCAGCAACATTGTCGCTGCAACACAATCCGCGAACTGGATCACTACAACTCCCGTTGATGGCTCCGTTGATGACCTATTGAGAAATCACGCCGATAATCAATTCTACACAGGCAATTCGGGCGTCAAGCTCTCCGCACCGTACACCTTAGGTAATCCAAAACCATGGCCACAGTCTGCATCGCCTGCGGTAGGATCGGCGAATTTTCACCATTCGCCTTTAGCAGATGCATGGTTCACACCTGTTACGTACCGGGGCGCATTTGCGGTGGGTGCTACTCACAGTTGGATGACCACCTGGTCAAATTTTACTCCCGTGAACACAGACTACAGCAATGGCTCAAACCAATGCCTGCAACCTTTAACAGTGGTGGAACAACCGGTTGCAAACATAACCACTGCTGATGCCCTTATTAGCCCGAATCCTAACAAGGGAAGCTTTAACCTCCAATTGAATGGCTTCAATACAAATTCGGTGAACTTAAAAGTGGCTGATCTAAATAACGGCAAAGTTTATTTTATCGGTAAAGTCGCCAATAACAGCACGACAAGAATTAATGTGCAAGTTCCAAATGGCAACTATGTAATAGAAATGACTGACGGAAAGAATACGATCTCACGGAAGATCACTATTCTTAACTAGCCGATTTTGCATATGTTTAATTACATATCGGGGTGCATTTTCATGTGCCCCTTTTTTATTTGTTAAACCTCGAGGGAATAGACGCGGCAAATTGTTTACAGCTAAATTTGCGGCAAACGTTCTTGATGAAAATAAAAGCGTCGACGATAATTGCTGTGTCTTTTTTGTTTGCGCTGTACTCATGCGGAAATAAAAAAGAACAAAGTAAATCACAACCTGCTGTCATATCGAAGAGCAAAAATTCTGACAGCTTCAACCTCGCATTTGACAGTGTTTTGCTTGCATACAATTCGCTGAAAGACGCTTTCATTAATTGGGATACCGCTTCCGTAAACAGATCGGCGCAGGCGCTGCAGTATGCTGTGATCAGCGTTCCTTATACTGAACTGCACGATGATGCAAATGCAACAAAGGCAACGAGCATTGCCCAAAATACTGCGGACGGATTACAAACTTTACTAAATGTAGATTCCATAGGCGACAAGCGCCGGTTTTTCTACACGGTATCGGAAAGCGTTTATAAGCTCATCGAAGCCGTGAATTATGATAAGGCCGTGATCTATCATAAAAAATGCCCGATGGCTTTTAACGGCGACCGCGAAGGGTGGTGGATTTCAGAAACAAGAAAGATGGACAATCCTTATTTCGGTAATAAACACCCTAAATACAAAAACGCGATGCTGGAGTGCGGAACCGTTGAGGATTCGATCAATAATATGCAATGAACTATTTGCGCTGTGCGATCCTTTTTACTTTTCTTGTGCTAACCTCGAAAAATATTTTCGCCCAGGAAAAATTCACGTTGAGGGGCTATGTAAAAGATTCATTGAGCGGCGAAACACTCATAGGCGCGAGCATCGTTATAAAAGATGAGACAAGGGGTGTTACCACCAATCAGTATGGATATTTTTCTTTAACGCTTTCGCGTGGAAACTACCAGCTTCTTTTTTCTTATGTCGGTTACATACCAAAGATCGTTGACGTCGATTTTACTGAAAATTCGTCGCAGGATATTTTACTCGCACCGGTGTCGTCTAGCATAAGGGAAGTGGTTGTTACGGCGCAAAAACGTTTGAACAATGTGAAGAGTGCGCAAATGGGACAGATCGATATGAGCATTAACACCGTAAAGTCGATACCATCGTTTCTTGGTGAAACGGATATTTTAAAAACGCTGCAACTTCTTCCTGGTGTGCGCAATTCCGGTGAAGGCAATGCCGGGTTTTATGTCCGGGGAGGAGGTCCCGACCAAAATTTGATCCTGCTGGATGAAGCCGTCGTATATAATACCGGCCATTTGTTTGGCTTCTTTTCCGTGTTTAACTCCGACGCGGTAAAAAATCTTACGCTGATCAAAGGCGGGATGCCTCCTCAATATGGCGGTCGTCTGTCATCGGTGATCGATATAGCGATGAAAGAAGGAAACGTAAACAAAACGGAAGTGGATGCAGGAATTGGTTTGATCGCATCAAGGATTTCGCTGCAGGGGCCGATCGTAAAAAATAAAGCATCGTATATAATCTCGGCGCGGCGTACATACCTGGATCTTTTGATAAAGCCGTTCATATCAAAAAACAGTGCATACTATGGCTCAGGTTATTATTTCTACGATATCAATGCGAAAATGAACTACCAGGTTTCCGCAAATGACCATCTTTATCTCAGCGGTTATTTCGGTAGGGATAAATTTGACTTCAATAATAACCGGCGTTCATTCAGTACAAGTATTCCCTGGGGGAATTCTACGGCAACGTTCAGATGGAATCATAGCTATAGCCGCAAATTATTTTCTAATGTTTCCCTTATTTACAACGATTATAAGTTTTCTTTTGTTGGATCGCAGGATGATTTCAATCTTACATTGTCATCGGGGATCAAGGACTGGAATACAAAGATCGATTTTGATTATTTCGCATCTACATCGCATAAAATAAAATTTGGCGCCCAATACACCTATCATACTTTTTATCCGAGCGTCGTAAGCGGAAGCCAGGACTCGGTTGTCTTTCACCCGGCCAACATTCAAAAAAAATACGCTAACGAATTTGGGGTTTATGTGCAGGATGACTGGGACATCAGTAAACATATAAGAATAAATTATGGAGTTCGGTACAGCCTGTTTCAGCAGGTTGGCCCTTATACAGAATATGTGACAGACGCGGATGGCAATAAGCTCGACAGCACTTCGTTTGGCAGAGGTCGCAGTGTAAAAACATATGGTGGTTTTGAACCGCGATTTACATTCCGCTATTCTTTTAATAATAACAGTTCGCTGAAAGCATCTGTAACGCGGAATCTTCAGTACATACATCTCGTGAGTAACGCGGGCACTACGTTGCCGACTGATATTTGGGTGCCGTCCACGTATCGCGTGATGCCGCAGGATGGTTGGTTGTACGCCGCTGGGTACTTCAAAAATTTTTCAAACAATATGTTTGAAACATCGCTTGAATTATATTATAAAACGATGCAACACCAGATCGAATACAAAGAGGGATACACGCCATCACTCAGTGATCCTGAAGAGAGTTTTGTTTTTGGAAAAGGATGGAGTTATGGAAGTGAGCTTTTTATTAACAAGGTAAAAGGAAAATTAACCGGCTGGGTTGGTTACACATTGTCCTGGACATGGAGAAAATTTCCCGGTCTTAACGATGGCAATATTTATCCTGGCAAATACGACCGCCGTCATGATCTCGCAGTTGTAGGCATTTATGAATTGTCGCCGAAATGGAAAGTCTCGTCGACTTTTGTTTTTGGTACCGGTAACGCCATCTCATTACCGGAGCGTTTTTATTTTATTGAAGGCACACTTACGCAGGAGTACAGTACGATCAACGCATATCGCATGAAACCTTATAACCGCCTTGATATTGCGGCAACCTATACGCCGGTTCATAAAAAGCACCGCAAATTTTCAGATAGTTGGGTATTCAGCATTTATAATGTGTACAGCCGCCAAAATCCGTATTTCTATTACTTCGACCAGGAAGGCGATGTCGCCAACGGTACGCTGAAGGTGACAGCAAAACAAGTGTCGCTGTTTCCAATTATTCCATCCGTTACCTGGAATGTGCATTTCTA
>DASQJI010000287.1:0-18642 GCA_035631175.1 Parafilimonas sp. | reverse complement strand
GGCCTGATGCTTACATCGCATTCAGCAGGTATCCAATTTTTTCCATGCACATTTCCATGGTTTAATGTGTCTGTCGGGGGAGCGCCTTCGCCTCTTGTAAATCCTGCTGTGTCGAGAAAATTCCAATTCGGATCACCCGCAATTCCTTTTTCATTTCCAACCCATCGTATATCAGGACCAATATCGCTGAAGACAACAGTGTTTGGCGCGATGCTTCTCATCGTTTGTTCAAAACGATGCCAATCATAAACCTGTTTTTTCCCATTCGGACCTTCACCGTTTGCTCCATCCCACCAGAATTCGAAGAACGGTCCGTAGTTCCTTACGACTTCCTTCATCATGTTTACAAAAACGTCATTGTATTCCGCCGTTCCATATTTCGGATGATTTCTGTCCCACGGCGATAGATAAACGCCCATCTTCAATCCATATTCTTTACATGCGTCGCTTAATTCGCGTAACACGTCGCCTTTGCCATCTTTCCATTTGCTTTGAGCAACGGTATGCGCCGAATATTTGCTCGGCCACAAACAAAACCCGTCATGATGTTTTGCGGTGATGATAATTCCTTTCGCACCGGCAGCCTTTGCAATGCGGCACCATTGCCCGCAGTCGAGTTGTGTTGGATTGAATACGTCTTCGGGCTCCGTTCCTTTTCCCCACTCGAGGTCGGTAAATGTGTTTGGGCCGAAGTGCACAAACAGGTAAAATTCCATTCCACTCCATTTTAATTGTTGCGGAGATGGAAGCGGTCGCTGTTGCGCTTGCCCGTCGAGGGAAAAAATAAGAACCGAGAGTGAAATGAGCAGCTTTTTCATAATTCTTCAATAACGACCGGAACAGCTTTGATGTGCGGTCTTTGCCAAACGATGATTTGCCAAATTACTTCTGCACTTATCAAAGCCCCTATCGCAAACAGTGCAGGTTTGAAGCTGCCCCCTTCTTCCGACAAAGCGCCGGCGAGCGCTATCGCATATACGCTAAAAGGGATCAGCGTCATCAAACAAAGGCCAAATACGTTAAGCTTTATTTTGAACGGCCGGTGTGCATTCGGCAATTTGATCCGCAAGACGATCAGCGCAACGAATTCTAAAAATAATCCGGCGCCATAGAGTGTGAGATCGATCACAAGAAGATCAGCAAAGGTCCACAATATCATTCCGCTCACCACTACAGCGCATGCGATGATCGATATATAGGGCGTCTTATATTTTGGATGCAGCTTATGCAATTTCGCCGGCAACAATTTATCGTCCGACATAACTTGCGGTACACGCGAAACGGAAAGAAGCACTGCAGAAAATAATCCTAACGCACTTGCCATGCCACCCGCCGCGATCAAACTGCCAAGCCATGGCCCGCCGACTATTGAACCCACTGCAGGAAATCCCTGGTCGTTCAAAACAGCAAGATCAATCCCACTCGACTGTGCAATAAATATCGACATAAAGTACACGCAAAAAATTATGAGGAATACGATCACCGCTGCTTTCATGTAGGACTTCACGGGTTTATCCACTTCTTCAGCGTACGTCATCACGTTATCCCATCCAATAAAATTCCACATCACCGTATAGATGGCCAAGCCCAATGAAGAAAATGGAATGCCCTGGAGCGAAAGGGAAGAAAAATTGAGGTGCATGTTTAAGTGTGTCGTCGCGGTTATAAACAAGATCAAAAAAGGTGTTAGCACTGCGACTCCAAGTATCATCGACGCTTTGCCTACTTTCAATATGCCGAGAATGTTCAACAGCGCACCGCCCCAAACAATGACAAGACAGATCGGAATTTTATACGGTTCTATTTGCGGAAAAAGGAACGACGCATATTCAACAAACAGCACTGGGTATATCGCGAGGTCAACGAACGTGTATAACCACGTCCACCAACCTTCATAAAAAGCAAAACGCAAACCCAGCGCTTTTTTCACCCATTGATAATAGCCCCCGGTAACGGGCATCATGCCGTTTAACTCAAGCACTGTGAAGATGGTCGGAATATCCCAAAGCAGAGGGGTGATTAGGAGCAACAACAAGGCGCCATTGTGGCCCGCATATGTGAGTAAGGGTTCAATTCCGTAAGGGCCGCCCGATACCGTAAGAAATATCACGGCCACAAGCTGGACGAGATGCAGTTTTTTTCTTCGCGGCAGTTGCAACGACATGGTAGATAAAAATAACTCTTATCGATTTATGCAGCTGTTTTTTGCGATGTTTTTTATCAAGTGAAACAACAGTGCGGAAAAACAAATCTTATTTAGCAAGTTTTTTTGCAAGGTCGACAAAGCCATCAATAAAGGTCTGAACGATCGAGTTTTGTTCAGGTGGAACATCTCCTGAAATATATAGCCGAAGTTGTGCAGTGAGCTGGTTGAGCTGCGATATAATAGTGGAATGATCTTTTTCGCCGCAATGCTCTTTTAATCGTTTTAGCTTTCCAGTAACGCTATCGAGTTTATGATTTGGTTTTTCATCTGTTGTCGTGGTATCCCCATTATACATTTTTGTAGCGATATCCTTTGCTTCCTCGAGTTCTTTCCTGATCTCTGCCGCAAGTTCAAGGCATTTTGAAGCGCGCGGGGCGGAAAGCAGATTAGGCAAAGCTATTGCAAGAATGATGGCAATAATTGCTATTACGATCGCCAATTCAAGGATGGTAAATGCGAGGAAAATTAGCAGGTGCATGGAATCGGCCTTGGAAATTTAAAGATACAGATTTCGAAAAATAAAAAAGCCCCGCAGTAGACACTGCAAGGCTGTATTTCCCACTAAAAAAATCTTTATTCTACAGTTAACGTAATCGTTTTTGTCACAACCAGGCCGTCCTTGTTGCTGATCGTGAAATACCAGACTTCGGTCCCCGGAATATCGCGGGCAATGAAATTGACATCCGTTTCATAAATATCGCGCTCGCTCTCTTCCATAACGTGCATCGAATCCACTACCGGCGGAAGCGCTCCGTCATACGAATGGCTTACGGTGAAGGTGTGCAGATAATCTTCGCCCTCAGTTTTTTCCGCATGAATTCCAACCTTGATCGGAGTGCTGACAGAGACGGTAGCGGCGGTATCAGACGTATAACCGGCACCCGTTTTGAATTCAAGGATAGGGGGTATCATTTGATCGGTCTCTTTTTCACATGCAGTGAAAAAGCCGATCAAAACAGCAGCGAAAAAGCAGGTTAATAAAATTTTATTGAAAACTATTTTCATTTTGTTTTTAGTTTAGTGAAAATGGAATGCGAACATTTAAGACGAGATTTCGCCCAATATTATGTATGCCGTATCCCTTGAACCGCGAAAGATGATCATAATAATACTCATTCAAAATATTGTTTCCGGCAACGCTGACGGTGATGGCTTTACCACCCAACGCCAGGTCGGCACTTGCGCCCGCACTTAACAAATTATAACCGGGCGTTGAGATCTCAAACTGTGCGGGATGGTTTTGTGTGAAGCAGATATCGCTTCCAATGAAGCAATTTATTTGCTTCAATTTTTTGCCGTCCCTGAAATTAACCAATATAGCATTGTGCCATTTATCCGCAGGTATGAATGGCAGGTATGTGCCATTTGTAAGTTTTCCCTTTACAGTAGAAAAGTCGCTTGAAAATTTAAGTGGCCCGCTTATGTGCACTTGCATGCTTGCCTCCCCTCCATACAAATTTGCATCGTACTGCAGATACCTGTACACCTCAAAGCCGAGATACTGCTCACCGGTTGATGTTAAGTAGATATAGTTATTGAAATGATTGTAAAAACCGGTCAACGAAAACGAAAAGTTGTTTTTGCTAAAGCTAATCTCTGCTTCCGAGTTTATGTTGTACTCCACTTTCAAATTTGGGTCGCCAATTTCATAGCGGAATGTTCCTTCGTGTAATCCATTTGAAGAAAGCTCGGCAAGATTGCCACTTCTGAAACCCGTTCCAATGTTCAGCTTGATGAACGTATTCTTATTTAGGTTAGCAACGGCCCCTGTACTCGCATTGAGCACCGGATATGTTTTGCTGAACGGTTGAATGGGTGTCTCAGATCCTCCCCGACCCTGGGAGCTAACGCCGGGCGTCTGTTCCGTAACAATGTTTCTCAAGCTAAAACCAGTTCCTGCTTCAAGGATGAACTTGCCGGAACTGTTTTTTACATATACGCTTGCACCGGATTCGACCGTGTTTGCATCAGGAATGATCACACGCTTGCCGTAGTTGGTGTTATTCTGAAACAAGAAATTATTTCCAACAACGAATTGCGTTTTCGCCGAGAGCGGTTTTACCCACTGCAAATTATACAGGCCTGAACTGAGCAGCATTTTTAAACTCGTCTCGCCGCCGCCTTCATCCTCCATTCTCAAATTTGACTGCCCGCCCACATTCAACTTCAACGTTGAGTTTTGCAGGCTGATCCTGTTGTCGCTTGAAAGAATATTCAGGCACACGGTATGGTGCGGACCATCCATGCTTCGGCTCCATCTTCCATCGGGTTCTTTGGCTTCCATGTTGTCGGCCATGATAAAACCATAATTGTCGATCGAACCAACGTAATGGTTTGTGCTGGTCCAGTTTCCGCTTTTGAATCCGTAACTCCCCTTCAGGTAGTAACCGCCAAAACGCGTATTCAATATCCGGTCTCCATTCCCGTCGGTGTAATCAGCCTGCGAGTTAATACCTGCCCGTACGCTCCAGGTTTGTGTGCTGCCAGCGCCTTTAAAACCGAGGTCAGTAAAAGTGCCAAGTGTGTTTGAAAATAACTGCACATTCAGATCTCCAACAGTCGTGTGTGGTTTCGCCGGCATTTCTTCAACTATATTCAAAGCGCCGCCAATGGCTTCGGAGCCGTATAACAAACTAGAAGGGCCTTTTATAACTTCTACACGGTCAATTCCCATATCGTTCAAACCCAATCCATGTTCGTCCTGCCATTGCTGGTTATCGAAACGCAGGCCGGAGATAATTGCAAGCACCCTGTCACCATACAGCCCGCGAATAACAGGTTTGGAAATACCGGCCCCGGTCGTTAATTGATTTACGCCGGGCAATTTCGCCAGGGCGTCGCTCAGGTTAAAGGCGCCTGAAGCACGCATGTTCTGTTGGGTGAGGCGAGTAATGTTCCAACTGGTCTCATTTGCACGTGCCGGTATCATGCCCGAAATAACAACGCCCTGGAGTGTTGCAGTGTCTGCAGCAAACATCAATGAATCTGTTTGTGCGTTCGTCATGATGAAGACGAAAACAAATACAGCCAAAAAAAAGATTCTTATTTTCAGTATGTCTCCCATCAGAGATTCGGAGTTCTTGCGACCTTGTTATCCAGGTGACTTGTGCGATCTTGTTTTTTCAGAAATGCGCGAAGGCTACCGGTTCATACGGTAGTTCTACTGTATAAAAATTAAATGGAAGCGGTCTCGGGAGGGGGTGTCTCGCAGGCCCGGAAGGCGTCGGTGATGACATCTTTTTCATGCCGGGCAATGTTCGAAGATGATTCTTCCAACAATAAATTATTCAAGTCAGTTTGCTGCACCCACGAAAAGCAACTGAACCATTTTAATACAAGAGCATTTCCGTTGGCCGGAAAGCGATCTTCTTCCTGGCTGTCTAATTGAGACATCAGGATATCTTCGTCTTCATCAAACAAGCCAACCAATTCGATCTGTCCGTTCACCGCTGTAAATTGGTTTACGTCGAACATCTTGCCATTGACCAAAGCCTCTTTGCCGGTTTTCGTCCACGTTACGGAAGAAGCATCGACGCGAACGGTAACAAGATGTTTCATTTCAAGTTCCTCGCGCATATCGTGATGTATGATCCTTTCGCTGACCCTGAAGTAAAAAGAAAACAGGAACGGCAAAGCTGCCAGGAGGAGCAGGAAACAGGTTATGTATTTACGCAAGGCGACCATCACGGCACTAAAATAATAAACTTAATTTGATTGGGAAAATAATTGGTACGGTTGGCCTCAGGTTAAAAAGTCTTTTCATACAAGCATAACTTTGTGCGGTTTCACGAAATGACATTATATGAACTATCGCATAGAAAAAGACACGATGGGCGAAGTGAAAGTGCCTTCCGATGTGTATTGGGGCGCACAAACGCAACGAAGCATTGAAAATTTTAAGATCGCACAAGACACAGATAAGATGCCGGCTCCCATCATTAAAGCGTTCGCGTACCTGAAAAAGGCTGCGGCTCTTGCAAACAACGAACTGGGCGTTTTGCCTGATGAAAAGCGTGATGCGATAGCACAGGTGTGCGATGAGATCCTTGCCGGCAAACTCGATGATCAATTTCCGTTGGTTGTTTGGCAAACCGGGAGCGGTACGCAGAGCAATATGAATGTGAATGAAGTTATCGCTTATCGTGCTCATGTTCAAAAGGGTGGCGCGCTCGCTGACAAAGAAAAACTCTTGCATCCAAACGATGATGTAAATAAATCGCAATCGAGCAATGATACATTTCCGACTGCAATGCATATAGCGGCATATAAGATGGTGGCTGAAACCACAATTCCGGGAATTGAAAAACTGCGTGATACGCTGAAGGAAAAGAGTCGCGCATTTATGCACGTGGTAAAGATCGGCCGTACACATTTTATGGATGCAACACCATTAACGCTCGGCCAGGAGTTTAGCGGCTATGTGTCGCAACTGGACCATGGTTTGAGAGCGATAAAAAATTCGCTGCAACATTTAAGTGAGCTGGCGCTTGGGGGCACCGCCGTCGGCACCGGCATCAATACACCCAACGGCTATGCGGAACTTGTTGCAACAAAAATTGCAGAGTTAACAGGATTGCCGTTCGTTACTGCCGAAAACAAATTTGAATCGCTTGCTTCACATGATGCGATCGTGGAAGCACATGGCGCTTTGAAGACTATCGCCGTCAGCCTCATGAAAATTGCAAACGATATACGGATGCTTTCGTCGGGACCGCGGAGTGGCATTGGAGAGATCTTTATTCCGGACAATGAACCCGGCTCTTCCATTATGCCGGGAAAGGTGAACCCGACACAGTGCGAAGCACTGACGATGATCTCGGCACAAGTGATGGGCAATGATGTTGCGATCAATATCGGCGGCGCAACAGGCCATTTTGAATTGAATGTATTCAAACCGGTGATGATCTATAATTTCTTACATAGCGCCAGGCTGATCGGCGAAGGATGCGTTTCCTTTAATGATAAATGCGCGACCGGCATCGAACCAATAGCGGATAATATTAAGAAGCACGTAGATAATAGCCTGATGCTGGTTACAGCGCTCAACACAAAGATTGGTTACTATAAAGCTGCTGAGATCGCACAAAAAGCGCATAAAGAAAAGACCACTTTAAAAGAAATGGCCGTAAAATTGGGTTACGTAACACCGGAACAATTCGATGAGTGGGTGGTGCCGGCGAAAATGGTTGGAGACATAAATAGCTGATATCGCAGAACAAATGCAGGCAATTTATCCAGCCTGTTCACGTTATAAAGAAATTGAAACAAGCGGTGAAACATTTTCTATGAAAAGTATTTTTTCCGGAATCCTCCTGGTCTCCTGCAGCGTCTTGCTGCTCTGTTCTTCCTGCCAAAAGGAATTAAGTAGCGAAGTGGGTCTCCTCGACAGCGCAAAGGGAACATTAAAGGACAGCACCGGTAATTGCATGCCTGTCACGGTTCATGGCACTTACTACGACGGAATAACGCCTGGCGCTGACACTTGTTATATTGACTTGCGGGTTAATGTTACGGAAACCGGCTCTTATAGTATTTCAACAGACATGCAAAACGGTTTCAAGTTTGTTGATTCAGGATTTTTCAACGCCATTGGGACCAACATCATTAAACTAAAACCTATCGGAACACCGATAATTCCCGTCGCAACAATATTCAGTGTAAGCTTTGACAGTTCTACTTGCTCCTTTGCTGTTACTGTGCAGGACAGTACGGGCACCGGCTTAGGCGGAGGAGGCGATACAACAGGGACCGGTGGCGGTGGTGACACAGGCGATAGTACCGCGGCCGGAACATGGAAATTTACCGACAGCACGAATAATACTTTTTACACCGGTGTGTTCCAGGACCCTGGCGGAATATTCAATTTGGATAGCTGGGGCTGGCAATTAACGCTTCTTGGCTCTAATAATTTGGTGACCGCCGATACTACTTTCTTTCTTTCCGTGCAGATGCCTTCCAGCCAGGTTGCACCGGGCACTTATCTCACAAATGCATCTCCGTCATCGGGATGGGGTTTGTCTGATCAAACAGGTGCCGTCGTCTATTACCGGGCTGACGCCACTACCCCGCAGATCATAAAAGTAAATATCACCAGCTACGATGATGCTACCAAAGTAGTTAAGGGAAATTTTAGTGGCACTGCGGTGTTCAATTCAAGTACGGTCTACATCACGCATGGGGCATTCAATACAACCTTGCCGTAAACAAACTGGTTTTATTTAACCAGAATTGAAAGGCTAAGCCGCCCTTATTTCGTCCTTGATCTCGGAATGCGTTTCCACCGGGTGGTTGTCAGGATGTTTTTTTGGAAAAAATTTCTTTTGCCAAAGAAGAAGTACGATGACGCCGACAGAGATCGATGCATCGGCCAAATTAAAAACGGGGCTGAAAAATTCAAATTCCTGGCCACGCCAGCTAGCGATAGGGAACCATGAAGGATAATGTGTTTGAATGATCGGAAAATACAGCATGTCTACAACCTGTCCATGAAAGAAAGAAGCATAACCGCCGTCGGGTGGAAATAGTGTAGCCACTCCAAACGGGGTGCTGTTGCTGAAGATCAACCCATAAAACATACTGTCGATAAGGTTTCCAAAAGCGCCTGCATAAATGAGCGAGGCACAAATGATGAAGCCGGGATGATATTTTTTCTTTACGATGGTGTGGAGATAAAACGTTCCGAGAATAACAGCCACCAAACGGAAAAGCGTCAAAAGAATTTTACCGAGGCCGCCGCCGAACTTCAAGCCCCATGCCATGCCTTCGTTCTCTACAAAATGCAGCCGGAACCATGATCCCATCATGTTATGTTCCTCGCCAAGCGTATAATGCGTCTTAATATAAAATTTGAGGGCCTGGTCTGCGGCAAGAATCAGAATGATTATAAAAGCAACGTTTCTTCCTTTCATTCAACAAATAATTATTTTCTTAATTAGGTGGGATCGAACAACCATTTGATGATGACGCAGAGCCAGCAAATTGCTTACGGGCTACTCGATGATTGTTTCGGAAAATTTGTGCGCAAAGATAGGGTAAATCATGTGAGGAATAGGTTAACGTTATTCTTCTACATACACCCTCTTAACGCGCTGGCTGATGCCGGTAAGAATTTCATAGGAGATCGTATTGCAGGCCGCAGCCACATCTTCAAGTGGAATGTGAGAACCAAATATTTCAACTTCATCGTCCTCGTGAATTCCGCGAATACCTGTAACGTCAACCATTGTCATGTCCATTGCGACGGAACCTATAACCGGCGCAGTTTTTCCTTTGACGGAAATTTTGCCAACCCCGTTGCTTAAACACCGTTTTAAACCATCGGCATAACCGATCCGCAAAGTTGCGATGACTGCATCATGGTGCAATCTTCCAAGCCTGTTGTATCCGACAGTTTCGCCCTTTTTTATTTTTCGCAATTGAGCGATCGTCGTTTTTAACGACACAACGGGCTTCAGCTGCAGCTTCCGTGCGTGTGTATTATCGATGCCATACAAACCTATGCCCAGGCGGACCATATCAAACTGCAGTTCTTTTTTTCGAAGTGTTGCAGATGAATTCGATAAGTGCCTGGTGAAACTGTAACCGAGACTTTCTTCTAGCTGCAGGCAACCTCGAATGAACAGTTGCGCCTGCAGGGATGTAAACTCATCTTCTTCCGGATCCTCGCCCGCCGCCAGGTGGCTAAATACTGATTTTACAACCATCCTGTTACTGCTATGCAGAAGATCCGTCAAATCGTTTAATTCAGAAATATCGAATCCAAGCCTGTGCATGCCTGTATCCAACTTAATATGCACCGGGTACTGCAGGAGCCCTTGTTTATCGAGGTAACGATCGAATTTCCTGCACATGTTGAGCGAATAGATCTCAGGTTCGAGGTTGTATTGGATCACAGATTCAAATGCCTGTTCATCTGTACTCATCACCATTATGGGAGACCTGATGTTGGCTTTCCTCAATTCAACGCCTTCGTCGGCATAGGCAACAGCCAGGTAGTCTACTTTATGGAACTGTAACACGTTTGCAATCTCTGCACTTCCGCTGCCATAGCCGGCGGCTTTCACCATCGCCATGATCTTAACGCCGGGCTTCAGGATCTTTCGATATACATTCAGGTTGTGGATCATTGATGTGAGGTTAATCTCCATCACCGTTTGATGCACCTTATGTTGAAGAACGGAGGCAATATTTTCGAAGCCAAATTTTCTTGCACCTTTCAAAAGTATCAGTTCATTGCGGAAATGATTCGTGGAAAACTGGTATAGGAAAGACTCCGTTGATGGAAAATATTGTACATCAGCAATTGCGTCTTGTAAGAACGGATAATACGTATTCCAGTGCTCGCCTATTACCATCACACGCCTGATGTCTCTTGCCTTTAGCATAAAAATGATCTCTGCATATGCTCCGCGGTTATCAGCACCAGGCATGTCAGAAAGAATAACGGTTTTTTCCGGGAACTGGTTTTGCTGTTTCATAAAATCCAGCGCAACAGCGAACGACGCGATATCAAAACTGTAGCTATCATTTATTACGGCGCATTCGTTTATACCTGGAATTAATTGGAGTCGCATGTCGATCGATTGAAGCAAGGGCATGCGCTGTTGAATGAGCTCTATCGTCACGTTTAAGTACAACAAGACGGAGGTACAAATGATCGCGTTTTGTATCGACGCATCGTCTGTAAAAGGTATTTCAATCGTGAAGACAGATCCACTATGTTCGAGGGTTAATACGCTGTTGATTTCGTTTCGTTGCTGCGATACAACACAAATGTCATCGTTGTTTTCGGTGCCCCATCGTAACAATTTTGCCTTGCTCTCACTTTTGACGATATCTACGATTGCGGGATCAGCTCCATTTAAAATAACTGTTTCGCAGCTTTTGAAAAGCAATGCTTTTTCCTGTGCCTTCTGTTCTGTCGACGTAAAATTTTCATCGTGCGCGTTGCCAATGTTGGTGAGCACGCCGATAGAGGGCTGTATGATCTCGGCAAGCCTCTGCATTTCTTCCGGTTCCGAAACACCAGCTTCAATAATTGCCAGGTCGTAATGCTCGTTCATTTGCCAAACGCTCAGAGGAACACCGATCTGCGAATTATAGCTGCGCGGACTTCGAACAATATTGAAATCCGGCGAGAGCAATTGATATAACCATTCTTTGACAATCGTCTTTCCATTACTGCCTGTGATGCCGATCACGGGATAAGTAAATTTTCTGCGATGGCAGGCCGTTAAATGCTGAAGGGCAATTAATGTATCGTCGACGAAAATGAAATTACCGTGTGGGAAGGCTGCTATATCAAATCCTTTTCGCACTACAAGATTTCTTACACCGCGTTCATAAACTTCTGGTACGAAAATATGCGCATCCCTGTGTTCGGTGATGATCGGAAAGAATAAACTTGTTTCAGGAAAAATAATACGGCGGCTGTCGGTCACCAATTGCATGATCTCGGCGTCGGCCTGTACAAGCCTCGCTTCAGCGTCAAGAACACTTGCGATATTTTCAATTGTGTACATTAAGGCAACCGTTTTCTGTGAAGTATCACGTAGCAAGAAACTTATTTGCTAATAGCGTCCACCGACACTATTTGCTCGATCTTTTTTGCGATTGATAAAAATAAAGCGCGGTCTTTATTGCCGGGGCAACATTCTTCGAAAAATTCCGGCGCATAGTATGATGGGTTCACCGATCCCTGTTTTGTTATGATCCAGAGCCGTGCGCCGGAGGCATCATTGATATTGCAACTTTGATTCGAGTTTGGACAAAAGTTTTCGCCCGAGTCGCCTTTAATGGTCCACGCCTTCGTTTTGCTGATATATTCAAGTAAGGAATCACACGACAATTTATTCACCTCAGCCGGGTTGATATTACCGGGCGCAGCTGGTTGTCCGGGGTTATGCATCAGGCTTACATAATAATGATAGCCGGTCCATTCATTACTATTTTTTGCGATGATCAGATAATTAGCTGAACGGACCCATGCAAAATTTTCAACCGCGTAAGCAATCACCAGGTCATTGTTGTCACGAAGCCGTCGAATAACCGAATCTTCAATTGTTTCGCTCCTGCCCAAAGCATCTACCTGTTGCACTACTGAATTTTGTTGTGCGCTGCAAGATGCGAACGCACAAAATATAATACCCAGTATCGAATACTGCTTTAACCTCTTATTCATCTTTTGTTTCTTTCCATGTTTGATACGAGCGCTCCTGGATGGGTTGATCTTTCGGCCCCGCTCTTAGTGGCTCACATTGACGCCAGTATGCGTGCATTTCCACGGGTAATTGTTGGTATAATTTCGTGCCGTCAGATTTCCAGGCGATCATCTCATCACTCACCTGGCTGATGATCTTAGCAGGGTTTCCTGCCAGCAATGTTCTGGCCGGAAACTTTTTACCGGCTTTCACGAAACTTAGCGCGCCGACAATGCTTTCGTCTCCAAGTTCAACATTATCCATGATCACGCTGTTCATGCCGACCAGGCAATTTTTTCCGATCGTTGCGCCGTGTATGATAGCCCCGTGGCCAATATGCGCATTTTCTTTAAGCATCACCGTTACACCCGGGAACATATGTATGACGCAATTTTCCTGCACGTTACATCCGTCTTCAATAATTATCCGGCCCCAATCGCCGCGTATAGCTGCGCCGGGTCCAACATAAACATCTTTTCCGATCCACACGTTGCCGGTTACGCAGGATTGCGGGTGAATGAAAGACGACGCATCAACGACAGGAATGAATTCTTTAAATGCGTATATCATATTATTGAAGATAAACTAAACCGGAACATGTCTCCACCGGTCAATACGTATTTTGACGAATTTAAGATATGAATGTTTACATCAAAACGAATTCAGCTCTTGCCCGGCTGGCAGCGCGGATATTGAAGACCGATCGCATGGCTGTAACTGTGCGCCGTACGATATACCTGCATAACTGCAGCAAAGAGGAGTTTTTGAAAAATAAGAACTGGGTATGCCACGAAGTTGTGCATGTGCGACAGTACAAGCAGCTGGGCACCTTCGCGTTTTTGGCTGCATATCTTTTTCAGTGTCTGATCAACGGATATAACAACAACAAGTTTGAAAAAGAAGCTCGCAAAAAAGAAAGTAACCATATGATGATGGATGGAGTCGAGTTTATTTAGTCGGGCAGCCACTCTACTTCGCCGAACTCAAAACTTTCTTCGGCCGCCCCTCCAATAAACAGTCTTCCATTTTCGTCTACATAGTTTACGGTGGCGCTGAAAATTCTTGAGCGAGCTTTGAACTTCGTCACCGCCTGCTTTCTGTACAATGCGCTATTATATTCAGCCAGTATTGATTGCTGTTCTCCGTTTTGCAATTGCAGAAACCTCTGTTGCATGATGGAGCATAGCTCTTCGGAGAGGCGCACCACATCGTAACTCTCGCCGGTAACTTGCTTTAGAGATGTTGCGTTTTTTAGTGACGCATCAAATAGTGTTTGATTGATATTCACGCCAAACCCAACGACCGCGAAACGCCATTGATCACCGTGAATGACGTTCTCAATTAAAATTCCGCCTGCCTTTCTGTCACCATAATAGATATCATTGGGCCATTTAATGAGCGCTTTATTCGTTGTGTATTTGTTAAATAAATCCCGCGCACTAAGGGCCGCGGCCATGCTCAGAAAAAATTGCTTGTGCAGAAAAAAAGCGCTGGTATCAAGCACGACTGATAAAATAATATTTTCTCCTCTTGCTGATAGCCATTGCTTTTCACGCTGTCCTTTACCTTTTGTTTGCTCCCATGCGAAGTAAGCTTCGCCATGCTTTGCAAGCCCTTTTTGTACCCGTCCCATGGCATAGTTGTTGGTGCTGTCAACGCTGTTCAACTGAACAAAAGGCTTTCCTATAACGTTATTTGTTGGTGCGGCTTGCAAAGAATATGTAATTTTGGCGAAACTAAATCTTTTACAAAAGAGGTTATATAGGCTTCGCACTTACAGCATCAAAGCATTTGCTAATAGCATGATCAGGCCCGGTAACAAAAAATTCATTCACATAAAAAAATAGTTGCTTATTTGGAACCACTTACCGTTTTAGCTTCAAGAAAGAAGAACACTATTACGCGGCTCAATGCAAATTCCAGAATTTTTAAATTAATTATCAAGGCGATACAGGAAAAGAAGGGCGAGCAGATCGTTTCGCTCGACCTGCGAAAGATACCTGAAGCCGTAAGTGATTATTTTATCGTTTGCCAGGCAACCACTAATATCCAGGTGAGGGCCATTGCAGATCATGTGGAGGACACTATAAAAAAACAATTGGGCGAGTTGCCCTACCGGCACGAAGGTTACCAGGCTTTGCAGTGGGTTTTGATCGATTATATAAATGTGGTCGTTCACGTTATGCAGCCTGAAGCACGGAAATTTTATAAACTTGAGGAGATGTGGAGCGACGCTCCTTTGCAGGAATATTAAAAAACTTTTAAACAAAACAATATCGATCTCGTTATATATAAGATGGATATTTAGAATGTATGGCACAGGAAAACAACAAAATGAAACCGGATCTTTACGAGAAAGGCGGCAATGATAAGGGCCCGCGCCGCGGTCCTCGTTTCAGCATATATTGGATCTACGCATTTGTTGCGATCATTCTCATCGCATATAATGTCCTCAATCTGGGGTATGCCGATATCCAAACTATCACGGAGCAGGAATTCAAGGAAAAAATGCTCAAGCCCGGAGACGTGGCGAAAATAGATGAGGTACGCAATAAAGAACTTGTTCGGGTTTATATAAAAGCTGATAGCCTCGACAAACCCTATTATCACCAGGACGAGAAATTCAAACAACCCTTATCAAAGGACGCCGCCACAAAGCCGCTTTTTGAATTTAAGGTGACCAACTGGGAAAGTTTCAACAGGGAACTGGATGACTTTTATAAAACTCACGGCATGGACGAAGTGCCGGCGACCGTTTACGATGAAGGGCAGTGGTTTAGTCCACTTGCCAACACGATCGTGACCGTGTTGTTGTTCGTCGGCTTATGGATCTTGTTGATGAGAAAAGTTGGCGGTGGTGGAGGCAGTGGCGGCCCGGGCGGAATTTTCAATATCGGGAAATCAAGAGCACAATTGTTTGATAAAGGCACGAAGGTGAATATCACTTTTACAGACGTAGCCGGCCTCGATGAAGCTAAGGTCGAGGTGATGGAAATAGTAGATTTTCTTAAGAATCCAAAAAAATATACCGCACTTGGTGGCAAGATCCCAAAAGGAGCTTTGTTAATTGGCCCGCCGGGAACCGGTAAAACGCTTCTCGCTAAAGCAATGGCGGGAGAAGCACAGGTGCCTTTTTTCAGCATGAGTGGTTCCGACTTCGTGGAATTGTTTGTAGGTGTCGGCGCAAGCCGTGTGCGCGACTTGTTCAAGCAAGCAAGGGAAAAAGCTCCTTGTATAATTTTTATAGACGAGATAGATGCGATTGGCCGCGCCCGTGGAAGGAACGCGATCGTAAGCAACGACGAAAGAGAAAACACCCTGAATCAGCTCCTGGTTGAAATGGATGGTTTCAGCGGCGAAAGCGGTATTATAATTCTTGCAGCAACTAACCGTCCGGATGTACTTGACACCGCGTTGTTGCGACCGGGGCGTTTCGACAGGCAGATATCGATTGACCGCCCGGATGTGAAAGGAAGAGAAGATATTTTTAGAGTGCATTTGAAACCTATTAAAGTTTCTCAAAAGCTCAACGTACACAAACTCGCTGAACAGACGCCGGGTTTCGCCGGAGCGGATATAGCAAATGTTTGCAACGAAGCGGCCCTCATCGCTGCCCGTAAAGGAAAGGAAATGGTGGACATGGCAGATTTCCAGGATGCGATCGACAGGGTTATTGGAGGACTTGAGAAAAAGAACAAGATCATATCGCCTGAAGAAAAAGAGATCATTGCGTATCATGAGGCTGGTCATGCGATCTGCGGATGGTACCTTGAGCATGCTTACCCGCTTTTAAAAGTTACGATCGTTCCGCGTGGTACGGCTGCATTAGGCTATGCGCAATACACGCCGAAAGAACAATACCTGTATAACACAGACCAGTTGATGGATCAGTTGTGCATGACGTTGGGCGGAAGGGCTTCTGAAGAAATTTTCTTTGGTAAGATCTCGACCGGTGCCTCAAACGACCTGCAGCAAATAACGAAAACAGCGTATGCCATGATCACGGTGTATGGGATGAACGAAAAAGTGGGCAATATAAGTTTCTATGATCCGACACAGGATAACACTTTTACGAAGCCATATAGTGAAGAAACAGGAAAAATGATCGACGAAGAAGTGCGGGTGTTGATTGATGCAGCCTATCAAAAGACCAAGGCTTTATTACGCGAAAAAAAGAAGCAGGTTGAAATACTTGCGAAAGAATTGCTCGTAAAAGAGGTCCTATTTCAAAGCGATGTGGAAACACTCATCGGCAAACGCCCGTTTGACGACCGTAAGCACGAGCAAGAAAATGGCGAAGAAGAGGGCGAAAACCACCAGGACAATGGCACGATAAGTGCCGGCGTGCCGCCTTACGACAGCAGCATTACGATGCCTGCTCCGAAACCGGCTCCATAAGTTTTCAATGAACTCACAATTGAAAAAGACCTGATTTCCCGGATGAAAGAATCTGTTGCAAAAAAGAATATTCTAAAAAAAATAAAACAGGCATTGGCAAACCCAGTGCCTGTTCCGTTTCCAGAAAAAGAAACGCACCCGGATATGTTTACGAGTTCTACCATGGAACCGGAAATTGAGTTCGCAGAGAAGTTTACTTCGCTACAGGGACGATTTTCTTTTTGTGCAAATGAACGAGAGCTCGTTCGCCAGTTGGAAGCCCTGTTTACAACAAGGGAATGGAAAAATGTTTTTCTTAGGGAAGATGATGTTGCAGAAACTTTAAAGAGCAACGGCTTGAAAATTGATTTCTCCGATGACCTCGAAGGTTGCGACTGCGCCATAACATCGTGCGAATACTTAGTTGCACGCACGGGCAGTATTGCGATGAGCTCCGCGCAAAAGAGTGGCAGAACTGTGAGTGTGTACGCACCAGTGCACATCTGCATCGCATACACAAAACAACTTGTGTATGATATCAAAGATGGGCTTGATCTGCTTACAAAAAAATACAACGGGAAGCTGCCTTCACTGATAACTTTCGCGACTGGTCCCAGCCGTACCGCCGACATTGAAAAGACTTTGGTTACTGGCGTGCATGGCCCGAAAGAAGTATTTTGTTTTTTGGTGGAAGGGCCAAACCCGTAACCGATTTATATCTTTACCCGATGACTGTTGCTCCGGGAAAAAAAATTTACTTTCTTTCCGATTTTCATCTCGGCGCACCAGATTTTTCATCCAGTCTTTCGCGGGAACGAAAAATAGTCGCCTTTCTTGAGCATATTCGTGCCGATGCGCAACAAATAATAATAGCCGGCGATGTTTTCGATTTTTGGTATGAATATAAAACCGTCGTTCCGAAACATTTTGTCCGCCTGCTCGGAAAACTCGCAGAAATAACAGACAGCGGAATTCCGATCATACTTTTTGCAGGCAACCACGACATGTGGATGCGCGGCTATTTTCAAAACGAATTAAACATTCCGGTCTTCTTTCAGCCAAAGACATTTGAGTGGAATAAAAAAAAGTTTTTCATCGGTCACGGTGATGGCCTCGGTCCGGGCGATCACGGGTATAAATTCATAAAGAAGATATTTAGAAATAAATTTTGCCAATGGTTATTCGGACAATTGCATCCTACCTGGGGAATGTCGCTCGCAAATTATTTCAGCAGGAAAAGCAGGGCTAAAACGGGTGCTGCAGATTCAGTATTTCTTGGTGAGGACAGCGAATGGCTTATTATTTTTTCGCGCGAGATGCTTGCAAAAGAACATTTTGATTTTTTCATTTTCGGCCATCGCCACTTGCCGATGAACATTGAGCTAAATGACAACAGCCGCTATATAAATCTCGGCGACTGGATAACAAGCTTCACGTATGCAGTTTTTGATGGTAACAATGTCGAGTTAAAAAAATGGGAAGCATAACCACTATCTTGCTTCTCGCCCTGTTCACAGGAACGCATGGAACATTTGTCACGGTTGACACAACGTTGCACGTGAAGGAAAAAGCATTTATCGAAGGAACCTATTCCGATTTTTATGTCGATAATCTCAATAACGTTTATCTCATCAACACAAATAACCAGGTAAAAAAAATTGATGCCAAAGGCGACTCCATTGCTGTTTCCAATTCCTTGAAAAAATACGGCGACGTCTATTCGATGGATGTTTCGAATCCTCTAAAGATCCTTGTGCACCATAAAGACTTTGGAACGCTTTTAATACTCGACCGCTTTCTCAGCAGGCTTAACGTGATCGATCTGCGCAAGATCGGAATTCTCCAGGCGAGCGCTGCTGC